>CATOPA010000122.1 GCA_951801965.1 uncultured Erysipelotrichaceae bacterium
GAAATGCTATGTTCTGATTCTTTCATTGAATCTATCAAGTTATTTTGATCCATTTCCTGACCAAACACTTCTTTCATAAAACTTTTGACTTTATGAATTGGTTCTTTTCCTAAAACATCATTTTCTCTGAGTTCATTAAGTTTTGAGGCTATCTGATTAATTGTCTTTGTCATTTCATATGTACTTCTATCCCCTTCAGATAAACTAGGCCATATCTGATTAACAAACTGCCCATGAGTATCAAAAAGCACTTCATATCCTTTTAATTTGATAATTTCAAGGTCAGCATATTTTCCAACATTCTGTACAAAATTATTGATTTCATTGGCTTTGAGTGAACAATATGCTTCATAATTTCCTTTAATGATTCCTATATATTTTCCTTTTATATAATTCTCTAATTGTTTTTCTGTCATCTTATCTTCCTTCCATTATATTTAATCTATAATAACCACTCCAATAGGAAACGGTATTGACTGCAACATTATTGTCATGTGAATTTTCATGTATCCAGACCATTTCTCCTTTTTCATTTCTTCCAGCATAGATTCCTACATGAGTTGTATTGCCTTGTTTATCCATAAGGAACGCTAAGTCACCAGGTAATATTTCACTTGCTGATATCTTTTTACACATTTTGATCTGACCAGTTGTATTGGTATTGCCTAAGTTATTATTCATAACTGTCCAGTATACCCAATCTACAAAATGAGAACAGTCCAGTCCTTTTCTATTTCTTCCTTTATAATCTGGTAAAACAGCTGTTCCAAAATGATTGCCTTCATATCCTGCACAGTTCGCTGCCCCACCCCAGTAATAAGGTATTTTCCCAACAGCATCTCCAGCTTGTAAAACAATATTCTTTCTTAATTCACTTGTTTCTTCTGGAAGATGATTCAATAGTTTATCCATTTCTTCTTTAGATAATGTTGTGACTGTTCCACCATTATTTCCTATCAGTCCACCATACACTCTTTCCATTGCTTCTTTAGTATCATCATTTAGAATTATTGACAGATTAGATTCCAGATGAGAATAAATCGCCGAGTTCACAGAAGTAGGAACAATTTTTTTTACTTCATTCTCCTTTGATTCTACGGTAAAACTCTTGATCCAACGCTCTGCCTTGTTTTCATCAAATTCCATCTTCTGTTTGGAAAACATAAATCCTATAAAATATCCCTTGACCTGATAGGCATTGAGGGTTGCTCCATTGGTAAATGTCTGATTAGTTTCATTCATTTTTGTATCAATCAATAAAAGTTCATGTTGAACATCATTGATGAATTGAGCCTGTTCTCCCTGAAATTCTGCGATAGGATTTCCTTCAAATAAATCTGTGACGATATTTTGATTGAAATTAATTCCATCAGAAAAGATAGCACCTATAAGCACTATTATCGCAACAAAGGGTGATATGATTGTAATCACAACACCCTTTCCTACTTTTCCTATGGCATTATCTTTATTTCCTGTAATCAATGATATTAGCTTTACTAATTTAACACTCATTATGGTCTGATATCCTTATAGCCAAATGGATACTTCTCTTTGATTTCCATTTCTTCAACAATATCATTGATTTCTTTAACTGCATGATCAAGATACTCCAAATCTAAATGACAATCTTTATACCCCTGTCTAATAATACTGAGATAATATTGACTCGGTATCCCATAATCAAAGCCATCATTCATCACATAAACCATTGCTTCATCTTTAATATTTTGACTGTGAATTGCCATATGTTTTTTTGTATAAAGATTTGGAAACCCCTCATAGATATCTAAATATTTTTCATCCCTTTCTGATATTTCAAATATACCTACAGGTACTTTCTCTCCAATACATGGTTCTACAGTTGCAACTGCATTATGCCTATTATTACTTCTAAATAGTAATTTATAATTGTCCAGCATTCCTGTTCCTATGAGCTTTGAATCTGGACATCTCATTTTCATCTGTTCAAGATTAAGATTACTTCCATAAGCTATATAATATTTTTTAATAATGATACCTCCTCTTACATCTGTTGTTGCATAGACATACCTTCATATTCTATTTCTTCAACAGATTCTGTTTCTATATTTTGAACAGTATTTTCCTGTATCTGTTCTCTTTGTGCTTTTAATCTTTCTTTCTGTGCAATAGCCTGATGAGGGTCTTTCCATGCTATACACCCATCAAGATTCTTTAAAAGATGATGTCTTGCAGTTTTGAATTCATCTCCAATAAGTCCTAATCTTAACAGCCATGTTCTGAACGTATACTTCTCATTTGTTGAATGTGTTTTTCTTCTGCTCGCTTTTGTTTGAGTCAATGCCTGATGAGAAATAGCCAAACAAAACTGTATATATGATTTGATTTCTCCTGCATGAAGTGTACCATTGAACAGTCTGAATTCAATTGTACCTTTTTGAAAAACACTATGAAGATTCAATGCATGATATCTGCTGTTATCATAATGGGAGTGACTTCTATAAGTATCTCCATTGTACCAAAGTGATTTTAATTTATTTAAATCTTTAGGTTTGCTTTTATTCAGTTTCTGTATAAATGATTCTTCAACCTTTTGACAGTATCTATGTTCTCTTGAGACCTCAACCTGTAAAGCTTTATAAATCAGATCTTCTTTTGAATACATAATATTCGTTATATTTCTAAGTGATCTAGCATCATGTTTTGATGCATCAATATGGATATGAATTCCACAACTATTATTAACTTTTGCATGTCCATCTTTACGAAGTTTTCTGACAATCTGTTGTATATCTTCTATATCATCATATTGGCATATAGGTGATACAAGTTCAACTTTATAATCATCATCATATGTTCTCCTTGATCCAACATAAGATGTAATACTGGAATCATAGACAAGTTTCCATTTTCTGCCCTCATTATCTTTAACAGAATATGCTTTATAAGTACCACCATCATATTGACTGACAGTTTGAAAATGTTTAGCAACAATCTCAGAAGCCTTTTTTCTGGTTAGACCTGTCATTTCTATTTCGATACCAAATCTCTGATTTTTCAATTTTATCTTCCACCAGCATTTCCAAAGAATGCAGCCTTGTACTCTGGAGCACGAACAGCTAAATTATATCTCTCATTTCCACACTTATAGAGGCAAACACCTCTTTGAGGATATTTGATGAGATCATATTCACTTTCTTCTAACTGCAGTGCATCAATATAAAATCTTTTATCTGTATTTCCAGCATTGAATAAAAATGCATGACTTGGTATAGAAAATAATGGTTTTGTTAATTCTTTAATACCTTCAATATTAAAATCCTCTAAATTTTGTGATGCCAATATAACAGCACTTTCTTTCTTACGAACACGTTTCATGAAGTTACGAATATATTCAACTGCTGTCATATTTGTAAGGAAAAGATAAAGCTCATCTATAGATGCAACTGTATATCCCCTTGTAAGTAATTCGTTTGACATATAGGAGAGAACATTAAATAAGAGTGCATTTCTTAATGATTTGTTTGCCTGTAATAATCCCTTCACACCAAAAGTGATGATTTTATGATTTCCAATATTTGTATGACCATTAAAGAATCTGCTATCACTTCCTACACATATGGAGTTAAGCAGTAATAATATTTCTCTTAATGTTTCTCTCGTATAGATATTGTTTCTGCTTTTAGTAAAATGCTTATATTCTTCATATATATATTCATATAAATCTGATAGAGTAGGAAAATCCTCATGTTTCAATAATGATAAATTAGTCTGTTCAGTGATATTAAAAAACTTATAAAGTTTGGTCAACATAATTTCCAAAGTGTCAATTTGTTCATCACTGAAATCCTTATAAGTTTTAAAAAAGTCTTTTAAAAAGGAAATATGTTGTGACAATATCGTTGTCTTTTTAAAAGTTACAGGGATATCTTCATCATTATCCTCTTCTGAATCATTTGACCAGAGTTTGGGTTCAAGAACATTGATTATATATTTTCCAGACATCATATCAATGAACACACCATGCATGTTATTGGTCAATTCCTCATATTCGTGTTCTGGGTCTAGATTAATAAGGGAAAAGCCCTGCTCACGCAGATTGATAAGAAGAAGTTTCAACAAATAAGATTTTCCCTGTCCTGAATTCCCCAATATTAAAATGTTAGCATTTGTCTTATCATCACTTCTCTGATTGAAATCAACAATGATATTGCTCCCAAATTTATCTGCACCTATATAAAATCCATGAGCATCTGTCTTTCCTGAATAATTGAAAGGAAACAGATTCGCAACACTCGTTGCTGGAAGGACTCTTTCAAACTGTTCCTTAAATGTATCAACACCACTAGGCATAACTGCTAGAAAGCCTTCCTTTTGTCTTAAAAGAAGTCTATCAACATTAAGTTTGCTTCTTACCAGTTCTGTTAGCATCTCTGTCTGTAGAAGTTTCAATTCATCATAATCATTGGCTATCAGTTCAAAATAAACAGCACAATGAACAAGTGGTTCTTTATTCCTGTGCATATCAGCAATCAATCCTATAACATCCTTTAAATTACTTTGTGCATTGATAGATTCCTGCAAATCTTGTGTATTCCCTTGCTTCATTCTATTCTTGTTGGCAGCATTGGAAATAATTTTCTTTTCTTCTGCAGGTGTAACCTGTCTTGCATAAATATGGAGCGTTATTCCATCCTTTTCACCCATGTATCTTAAAAGTGCCTGCTCATCTGTTGATGTCGGATAATCTCTGATTGCCCAGACACAGCGATATGTATTTCCACAAATAAAATATTCTGTGAAAAATCGTATCGTTGATGGTGCAATCAAATCAAGAAATTCCTGTACTTTGACTTCATCTTCACTGATGATTTCTTTTTTCTTAAATGGATTTTTCAATATCATTTGGATACCACCTCATTCCTTCATAATCTTCAAATTGATCTGATGTGACATTCTGTTCAAAATAAACAGCAAGCATATTTTTGATTTGTTCCTTATCTGCTTTTTCTACTTGCAGATTCTGCAGTTTAATAAGTTTTTCAATACGATGAATCAGTGCTACTGTTTCCATCTGATCATTTGGTTTGATACGAACAGCCAAGAGAAATAATCTTGATGTTGCAGTTTGAGTTTGTATCTGATCCAGATGATAGAGATCCTTTTTTAAAAGATTGATAATGACCTCATCAGTTTCTTCTGATATCCTTTGTTTAATGAAGATTTTATTATCCTCAAAATTATCTCTGCTGTTCAAACAAATCATCTCCATATCAGCCAGACCCTTCAAAACATTCGTAAGCGAAAAGATCTTCGCTCCAATATTTTCCTGTGACATAACCGATAGGTTTTGTGGTTGAATAACAAAAAAGACGATTTCATCATCATTGAATAGCTTTAAACTGTCATTAGAAATCGTCTTTGCGTTGATAAGTTCTCTTGTGGATTTTAACTTTTTATTCTGTCTATCTTTCTTTTTCTTCACTTTCTACCTCCACATTTCTAAAAATTTCTTTTTTCTTTTGTTTATTACACTTTGATTAACAGTCTTAGGACTTGTATATGACCATATATAAAACTGCTGATGAAAAATAAAAAAGGCACAGGCATACTGAATGAAATCAAATATACTTGTGTCCTGAAGTCTAATGGTCATAAATGCATAACATCCCACTATAGCAATAGGTAAATAAAAATTAGCCTGACTTATAAATATAACTGAAAGTATTGCTCCTATACCTATAATCCCTATATCCCTTAAATACCATAACCATAATGTTGGCTTTCCCTTTAAATTATCTGGATACATGTACATATATTTTATTACTCCTCCCATAAAACTGATTACATTAATTTGATAACATAACATTCTCTAATATGTGTTCTTCTCAACTTTCAATTAAAATTAGATAAAAAAAGAAAAAGGATTGAAAATTAATCCTCATCCCTTCCACAAATTGTAATTTGCTATTATAGTATGCTTACTTGTAGGCTATTTGCCTATTAATATCTAGCTACTTATTTCGTAAAAAATACATCCATTTAAGATTTAATAAACCACAAAATCTAAAAATCAATGATTACATTAATCTTCTTCTCCATTAATTTACTAAATGTTCAAAA
>CATOPA010000123.1 GCA_951801965.1 uncultured Erysipelotrichaceae bacterium
CCTTCTTTCACATCAATATATGATATTCTTTTATAAAATAGACCTTATTTGACATGGAAATAAAAAAGATGCCTATATCACATCTTTCATTTTTTGTTTCTGTTTTTTTTGAATTTCCTTATTCCAATACTTATTTGCTGTTTTCATAAAAATTCTATCAGTAAGCATTGTGACCTGTAATTGAACATTCTTATGTTTAATAATTGCTTCAGCAAAGGTTTTAATATAATTTGCGACAACATAGCGAGAAATAGTTTTCATAATAAATAAATGTGATCCTATCTTTAATGAACCTTTAAACTGCAAATTTTCTTTTTCACACCATCTTTTCATCACCATTTCTGAAAGTTGACATTTTTCTGGTTCAAACTCATCACAAGCAATTAATGCATAGACTTCTGTATTTTTATTCTTAGGATGATTTTCTAACTTTTCAAATATTTCTAATGTTGATGAAGGAATACAATTCATTGCAATTGAAAAGATAAAAATGACTTGATCATATTCAAAAAAAGTTCTTTCATCAAAGGTCAAAATATTTCTCACATCAAGACAATCACAATGATTTTGCAAATGAACCTCTAATCTTTTAAAAAAAGGTTCAACAGTGTCTTGTGTATGTTTCAATCCAGAATGAATAAGTAAAACCTTAGCCATGATCAATACCTCCAAAAGTGTATAAAACACTTTCTAATTCATCTTCACCACAAAAATAAGCATCTACAGAAGAATATGAATATCCTAAAGTTGATTCATCTAATAAATCTTTGAACATCATTTGTTCTTCCTGAGTGGTATCTCCGTACCCAATAACAACTAACTTTTTGCTTAACTGACTAATTCCCATATGACAAGTTTCGCCATCAACCATTGAATAATAAGGTTCATGATTAACAACAAGTCTTTCTAACATTTTCTTAAATGGGATATGGAAACACCCATACTTAACCTTTGTAATATAAATAATCAAACGACAATCATTCATCCATTTAGAAATCAAATTCATATCATCTTTAAAATAACATGCGCCTTCGCATTTTAAACATTCTAGTCCACCAGTACATGCAGAATAATGTATATTATTTAAATTCACGATAATGGAATTTTTAAATATTTTTGTTGATAAATCTTTATCTGTCACAACCAAACTTTTCATGAATACTCACCCATCTTTTCAATCTCTATTGTATAATTTCATCTCACTTTTGTCAAATAACATATCAAAATCAATGACCTTTGTTGCAATCTTTTCTTGAAAGAGTGAATCATGTTCTACCAATAATAAAGTTGGCTGATATTGAAGAATAAGATTCTCTATTTG
The DNA here is from genome assembly GCA_951801965.1 of uncultured Erysipelotrichaceae bacterium. Taxonomy (GTDB): domain Bacteria; phylum Bacillota_I; class Bacilli_A; order Erysipelotrichales; family Coprobacillaceae; genus CATOPA01. The sequence continues at coordinate 1,322 of CATOPA010000123.1, forward strand.
AATACGTGAATAAATATCTATATAATTCAAAGGTTCATCCCAAATATATATATGTGCTTTTGTAGCTAAAGAAATTGCTAACATGATTTTTTTCTTTTGACCATAAGATAAATTTTCTAAATGATGTTCAAAATGACTTCTTGAAAAATCTAATTTTCTTAATATTGATTTCACTAGCGTTTGATCAACATCATATTGTTCTATCAGTGTATCTAGCAATCCTTGAAGATGTGAACAATCTTGAGGAACATAAGAGATTTTTAATTGATTTCCAATATAAATTTCACCTTGATAATCACAGTGATGATGCATAATCAAAGAAATCACACTTGATTTTCCACATCCATTTTTTCCTTTTAATAAAACTCTTTCTCCTTGATTGATTTCAAAAGATAAATCATGAAAAACACATCTTTGCTGATAAAACAAATCAACATGTGAAAAAGATATAAGTAATGAACGATGATAAGATAATGATGATATTTTAAGATCATCATAAATTTCAATATCTTTTAATAACCCTTGTTTCTTTACAATAGCTTCATTTTTACGTTTTTCTACATTTTTAGATCTTTTCATCATCTTAGCTGCCATATGTCCTATGTGTCCTTTATCAGGCTTCAGACCAGACACACGTTGACCATTCTTTGTTTTTTCTACTTTATCAGACCATAAAGCACTTTGTCTTCTTGACTCTTCTAATCTTGCAATATCTTTTTTTATCTTTTTGTTTTGTTGCTGTTCTAACATGTCTTTATTCATCTTATTTTCATACCATGAAGAAAAATTTCCACTAACAACTTCAATAGAATTTCTATTCAGTGCAATGACATGATCACAACACATATCAATAAATCCTCTATCATGGCTCACTAATAAGAAACCATTTTTGCCTTGAAGATACTTTGCAACAATGAAACGTGATTGCTGATCTAAATGATTGGTTGGTTCATCGATCAATAAATACTGTTCTTGTTTCAAAAACAAAACAGCTAATAAAATTTTTGTTTTCTCTCCCATTGATAAAGTTGAAAAAGGTCTATAAAAATAATCTAAGGCATCCATATTTAATTCACGAAGCTCTTTTTCTAGCTGCCATTGCTGTAAATCATTCACAATATCAAAACAGATGTCTATTACAAGGTCATCCTGATGAGAAATTGTATATGGAAAATATTCACAATCTATACTTTTTATCACTCTTCCTTGGTATTTGAGTTCATTCATCAAAATTTTTAAAAATGTTGTTTTCCCTCTTCCATTTCTTCCAATCAATGCACACTTATAATTTGTATCAAATGAAAATGATACATCTTCAAATACGCTTTCATAACTTTCATCATAACAATAACTTAAATGTTGAACTTGTATCAACGACATATAAACATTCCTCCTTTATACACGAAAAAAACGACAAGAAAATAAACCTGTCGTTTTTTATGAAAGCATATAAAAAAGATGTTTATTTTCTTGCGAGCATAACAAAAAAGGAACTTTTTCATTATGCATGAGTTTTAACAAGAAAATATATACATCTTTCCACCCCTTTTTTTCTTTATTATAACAAAGTTTCACAAAAAAGCAAGTTATAATAATTTATCAATATTTGTAGGAACCTTATTATTTTGAATAACCTGAATGATTTTATTCATTTGTTCTGGTTTGACTTGCTTATTTGTCATTTTTGAAATTTTATAAACAAATTCTTTAATATCATTTTCATTACTTAAATCTTTTGTTTGTAAGTCACTTGCTAGTGACAATATATCCTGTTTTGAAACATGTGTTTTAGACGATACCTTATCTAATAACTTATCTTGTTTATCCATTTTTATCACCCAAGATAATATATGCTATTTTTCTATAATTGTTCTGACTTTAAATCTCTCATCATTAATGAAGCAACAACTTCCTTAGGATTTGCTCCCTCATAAAGAACACGATAAACAGCATCAACAATAGGTGTTTCAATATGATAGTCATGCATTTTGACATCTTCATGAATAACCTTGCAAGTACGTACACCCTCACAAGTTTTCGTGTTATGAGTCATAAAATCTAATGCACGTTCACTTTCCCCAATATCATAACCTGCCTGAAAATTACGTGAATGTAATGATGAGCATGTCACAATTAAGTCTCCAATACCTGTTAATCCAAAAAATGTTTCCTTTTTTCCACCTTTTAAAAGACCGTAAAGGCTCATTTCATGAAGCCCTCTTGTAATCAAGGCTGCACGACTGTTATCACCATATCCTAACCCAGCAATAATACCTGAAGCAACTGCAATAACATTTTTATATGCTGCGCCATATTCTGCACCAATCTCATCAGTCGTTGTATACACACGAAAATATTGATTTGAAAACAATTTTTGAACTTTCTTAGCAATATCTTCATCTAATGAAACAGCACATATTGCAGTTAAAATTCTTTCAACAACTTCTTCTGCGTGTGATGGTCCAATTAATGAAACAACAGGTTCGATACTCTCATTAAGAACTTCACGAATAGTATCAGACATACGCATATTCGTATTCATATCAAAACCTTTTGCTGCATTGACAACAATCACTTTCTCTTTTAAAAGTGGTTTTACTTTCTCTAATGTTTCTCTTACAAATTGTGTAGGAATTGTAATCACAATATATTGAGCACCATCAATAGCCTCATTTAAAGAAGATGTTGCACGAATAGATTCTTCAATATGAACATCTTTAAAATATTTATAATTACAATGTCTGATATTAATATCATCGATTTCTCCTTGATCAATACCATACATCATTACAGTATGTCCATTATCATTTAAAACACGAGCCAGTCCAGTAGCCCAGCTTCCTGTTCCTAAAATTGCTATTTTATTCAAGATTAATCCCTCTTTCTGCATATAATATGAATTGGTGTTCCTTCAAAACCAAATGCATCACGCAATCTATTTTCTAAGTAACGCTTATAGCTAAAATGTAAGTATTGTGGATCATTAGCAAACAAAACAAACGTTGGTGGACAAACACTCACTTGATTAGCATAAAAAATCTTTAAACGCCCACCATTAAATGTTGTTGTTGGATTCATAGCCTGAGCATCAATCAGCACATCATTTAAAACACTTGTAGACACACGTTTATGATTATTAGCATACACTTCTTGAATCAATGGGAAAAGCAAATGAACTCTTTTCTTTTCTTTAGCTGAAGTAAAAACAATTGGTGCATAATCTAAGTATTTTAATTGCTCACGAATCTGATCTTCCATTTTCTTCATTGTTTTATCATTCTTATCAACCAAATCCCATTTATTGACAACAATAATCACACCTTTACCTGCTTCATGGGCATATCCAGCAACATGCTTATCTTGTTCAACAATTCCTCTATCAGCATCAATGACAACCAAAACAACATCACTTTTTTCAATCGCTGATAAAGCCCTTAAAATAGAATACTTTTCAATACTTTCATAAACTTTTCCTTTTTTTCGCATTCCTGCAGTATCAATAACAGAATACTTTTGTCCATCTTTTTCAAAAGATGTATCAATAGCATCTCGTGTTGTTCCCTCAATATCAGAAACAATAACACGCTCTTGCCCTAATACAGCATTTGTTAATGAAGATTTCCCTACATTTGGTCTTCCAATAATAGAAAAACGAATTTCATCTTCCGAATGCTCATCTTCGTGGTTTGGTAATAAATGAATCATTTCATCAAGAATATCTCCAATACCAATACCATGACTTCCTGAAACAGCAATAGGATCTCCAACTCCTAAATTATAAAAATCATAAATATGATCTCTTAATGTATCATTATCAACCTTATTCACTGCGAGAATAATAGGTTTTTTTGATTTTTGTAACATACGTGCAACAAACATATCATCTGTTGTAATACCCTCACGAGCATTCACAACAAATAAAATCACATCAGCTTCCTCAATAGCGATCTCTGCCTGCATTTTGATTTGTTGAGAAAAAGACAAATCATCACGTTCAATACCACCTGTATCAATTAAACGAAATTCTCTTGTTAACCAAGAAGCATTCGCATAAATGCGATCTCTTGTGACCCCAGGAACATCCTCAACAATAGATATTCTTTCTCCTACAATACGATTAAAGATTGTTGATTTCCCAACATTCGCTCGACCTACAATCGCTACAACGCCTTTAATCATCATTCTTCCTCCTTTTAAACTCTTTTTGCAACAAGCTCCATGACACAAGCAACAACTTCATCCAAAGACATATCTGATGTATCTATTTCAATAGCATCATCTGCCTTTTTTAGTGGTGAAATTTCTCTATTCATATCTTGTTCATCACGCTTTGCAATTTCGTTTGAGATAGCTTCTAAATCAGACTCTATCCCTCTTTCTATATTTTCTTTATGTCGTCTTAAAGCACGACACTCAATACTTGCAACTTGATAAATTTTAAGTTCAGCATCTTTTAAAACAACAGTTCCAATATCACGACCATCTAAGATGACGCCACCGCCTTTTGCCATTTCCCTTTGCTGATCTACCAAAAATTCTCTCACTGGTAAATATTGTGAAACAATACTTGCTCCCATAGAAACCTCATTTTCTCTAATAAATGATGTCACATCTTCATGATTCAAATGAATTGTTCCATCAGGAAGCATTTGAATATGTATATCTTTTAATGCATCACAAATAGCTTTTTCATCTTCAAAAGCTATTTTATTTTTAAAAGCATAATAAGCCACACAACGATAC
>CATOPA010000124.1 GCA_951801965.1 uncultured Erysipelotrichaceae bacterium
ACATTATATCGTTCCTTAACCTTTGGAAGATACCTTTCAACCATATCTCTACCAATAGAAGAAAAAACATCACCAATAAAAAGAATATTCATCTTACATCCTCCTTTAAAAAAAGATAGGTCACCCTATCTTTTATTTAGCAATTTCATTTGCACGTACTTCTCTAATAACAGTCACTTTAATATGACCAGGATATGTTAATTCGTTTTCAATCTTGTCTTTAATATCTCTTGCAAGTTTATGGCTAGCAAGATCATCAACCTTATCAGGTTTCACAATAACACGAATCTCACGCCCAGCCTGAATAGCAAAAACTTTATCCACACCATCAAAGCTCTTAGAAATTTCTTCTAATTTTTCTAATCTTTGAATATAATTTTCAATTGTTTCACTACGGCTTCCCGGTCTTGCAGCTGATAAAGTATCAGCGGCTGATACCAAAATAGAAATTACACTCGTTGCTGGAACATCACCATGATGAGATTCTATAGCATTGATAACTGTTGCATTTTCACCATATTTCTTTGCAAACTTTGCTCCAAGTTCAACATGGCTTCCTTCCATTTCATGATCAACAGCTTTCCCTAAATCATGTAACAAACCTGCACGACGAGCAAGTTGTTGATTTAAACCTAATTCAGCAGCCATCATACCCGCAAAATGAGCAACTTCTAAAGAATGCTGTAAAGCATTTTGACCATAGCTTGTACGATATTTCAATTTTCCAAGCATCATAACAATTTCTTTATTGACACGAGAAAGACCCAATTCAAAAATAGCATCTTCTCCTGTTTTTTGAATCACTTCATCTAAGTCATTTTTTGTTCTATGAACAACTTCTTCAATTCTTCCTGGTTGAATACGTCCATCACGAATCAATGTTTCTAAAGATAGACGAGCAATTTCTCTTCTTACTGGATCAAAGCATGAAATTGTAATCGCTTCTGGTGTATCGTCAATAATCAACTCTACTCCTGTTGCATTTTCTATAGCTTTGATATTTCTTCCTTCACGTCCAATAATGCGCCCTTTCATTTCTTCACTTGGCAAGGCAACAACATTCACTGTTCTTTCAATTGTTTCTTCCTGTGAATAACGATTAATAGCAGCAGCAATAATATCTTTTGCATATAAAGACGCCTTAGATTTTGCTTCATCTTCTTGTTCTTTGATATAAGCTGTCATCTCTGTTGCTGTCTTTTGTTCTACTAACTTAAATAATTCCTGCTTTGCTTCATTTGCTGTCATCGCAGCAATTTTTTCTAACTCCACAATCTTGGCATCAATTTGAGATTTTAATTGAGCCTCCATCTTACCTAGTTCTTCACTTTTCTTTTCTAATTGCTTTGCTTTATCATCCAAAACATTTTCTTTCCCTTGTAAAGCAATATCCCTACGATCAATGTTTTGTTCTCTTTGCAATAGTTTATTTTCAAATTTAGTAACTTCTAAGCGTTGTTCCTTAATAGCTTTTTCTGCTTCAAGCTTATATTCATAAGCTTGAGTCTTTGCATCAAGAATAGCCTCTTTTACTATATTATCAGCTTTAACAGTTGCTTCTTCAACGATTTTAGCTGCATCAACATTAGCTTTTGAAACCTTCATTTTCATCACAACATAATGTAATACAAATCCCACTGCAACTGCTAGAACATAGGTTAAAACCATGAAAGGTGGACTTAATTCTGGCATAATACCCCTCCTGTTTCCTATGATTATTTTTAGCAAGTGCAAATACGCACGAATATATTATATCTTAATTTTGTGAAATTGACAACAAAAAGCATTTTAAATTGCTAAAAGATAGGATATTTCTCTATTTCCATAAATAATCCATAAAAATAGGAATCTGTTTTTCCCATGTTTCTTCATTATGTTTTCCATTCATAATAAGATAAGGATATGTCAAAACACCTTTTTGAGTGAAAAGATGAGATAATGTCAAATGACACATACTTGTATATGCCAATCCTGATTTTTGACGTGATTCATCACTTCCCCAATCCATATAAATTTTTGTATCAGACATCAAATGACTTTTTGCAATCTCATCTTTCATTTCCTCATAACAAAAACCAATTGCTGATGATAAACATGCTGCTTTTGAAAAATATTGATTATAAACAGTAACGGTATATAATGCCATCAATCCTCCCATAGAACTTCCTGCAATCATTGTACACTCTCTAAATGGTATAGTACGATAGTACTTATCAATATATGGCTTCAATTCATCAACAACCCATTTCATAAGCATATCACCTTGGCCTTCAAGATTCCCAAAATGATGTGTATAAACATGATAAGGACAATATTCATTTAATCTTTGATTTCCTTCATGAGAACATTCCATTCCCACAACAATAAATTTTTTATCATAATGATCTAAAAACTTTTTCATTCCCCAGCATTTTCCATAAGTTGCATCTTCATCAAAGAAAAGATTATGTCCATCATACATATAAATCACTGGATATCTTTCCATAGAATATTCATAATCATCAGGCAAGTATAAGTGAATTGTTCTCATTGTTTGAAATGGTGTCATATATACATCAAATTTTTTTATCATTGTTTCTCCCTCACATTCCTACTTATTATACATCTTAAAGTATACTTTAAGTCAACTTTTTCTTTTCTCATACATCATGACATGATAAAATAAAAAACAATGGAGGAATATACTATGCACTTTTATCTTTTAGATTTTTTTCAATGGATATTTTCTTTGATATCATCATTTATCACATTTCTTTTACATTTATCTTTATGGGAACTTTTAGGATTACTTCTCTTTATAATTATTGGAATTCCTTTGATATTACAAATTATTGCTGCTATCATTCAATTAATCATTAATTTTTTAGCTTACATCTTTAGAAATCATATCAAATAAAAAAGGAAGCAATGCTTCCTACAAAAGAGCCGCACCAATTAATCCAGCATCGTCTGAAAAATGGGCCATCTTATATGATAAAAACTCTGGTTTAATATAATATTTTTTTGCTTTTTCAAAAACCAAAGCAACAAAATCAGGATTAAAATTTGCAATACTTCCCCCAACAACATAAACTTCTGGATCAATGACACATCCCACATTAGCAATCCCTTTAGCAGCAATATCTGCTGTTTTTTCTATAAGAGCGACTGCTTTTTCATCTCCTTGATGATATAAATCAAAAAGCTGTTTTGCGCTCATTGGTTGATGAAAAATTTCTTCAGCAATGATAGAAAGTCCATATCCCCCACATTGTTCATTCAAACTACCAGCATTTGTCCCTTTATGTTGATGATGATCTTCATTGACAATCATATTGTATATTTCACCAGCACAAGTACTTACTCCATTAATCAGTTCATTACGAAAAATATAAGCTCCTCCAAATCCTGTAGACATTGTAATATAATAAACAGACTCATATCCTCTTCCAGCTCCTAAAATTGCCTCACCAAGACCTGCAACATTAGCATCATTGCTCATCTTTGTTGGAATACCTGTTTCTTTTATAAAGAACTCAACAATAGGAAAATTATCCCACCCTAATAAATTAGGAGGATTAAGTATAATCCCTTTATGTGCATCTAAAGGCCCAGGACAACCAATACCAATACTTTCAATCTTTCCATCAAATGTATTAATAAACTCAATCATTTCTTTGAGATTATCTTGTGCATTCTTTGTTTTATCATTAGGTGTTTTATAATGCTTAACCATTTCCATTTTTTCATTAAAAATAGCACATCTTAAATTTGTTCCACCAATATCAATACCTACTCTATACATTTCATCTCATTCCTTTACTTTTATTTTTCAAAATGTTTTGCAACAGTTTGTAAGTGTTCAATAATTGGAAGATGTTGAGGACATACTCCTTCACATTGTCCACAGCCTATACAATCACTTGCTTTACCAAAAACTTTTGTAAGATTTGCGTAATACTCACCTTGAGGTGTCCATCCTTTTTCTTTGATTTCTTGTTTGTCTGCATTATATAAAGAAAAATATTTTGGTATAGCAATCTTCATTGGACAACCATCTACACAATATGAACACCCTGTACATGGTATAGCAATATTTTCATTAATATAGTTAACTGCCTTTTTAACAAGCGCTAACTCTTCATCATTTAATGGCTTAAAATCACTCATATAACTTGTATTGTCTAAAAGTTGTTCCATATTGCTCATGCCACTTAAAACCATCATAACATCATCTAATCCAGCTGCAAAACGAATAGCCCAAGATGGAATAGACATATTTTCATTGTAATCTTTAAATAATTTTTCTACTGATTCTGGTACCTTTGCAAGTGTTCCACCCTTAACTGGTTCCATAACAATCACTTTTTTACCATGTTTTTTAGCAACTTCATAACATTTTCGAGATTGTACACCTAAACTTTCCCAATCCAAATAATTGATTTGTAATTGCACAAATTCCATCTCAGGATGTTGAGTTAAAATTTGATCTAAAAATTCAGCATCATCATGAAAAGAGAATCCCATTGTTTTAATGAGTCCTTTTTCTTTTTTCTCTTTAATCCATTCATAGCAATCTAACTCTCTATAAACTTCATCAGAATGATGATTGACATCATGTAATAAATAATAATCAAAAAAAGTGACTCCAGTTTTTTCTAACTGCTGATGGAATATTTTATCACGATCTTCCTTTGTTTTAATAAATCCAGAATGTAATTTTGTAGCCAAAGTAAAGCTATCTCTAGGATGGCGTGAAACCAAAGCATCTTTGACGGCATTTTCACTTTGAAATCCACAATACATCCATGCAGTATCAAAATAAGTAAAACCTCTTTTTAAAAATGCATCTACCATCTTTTTTGTTTCTTCAATGTCAATCTTTGAAGGATCATGAGGATCTAACGATGGCAACCTCATCATTCCAAAACCTAATTTCTTTTCATTCATCTTTTCTTCCTCCTATATACTTATTTTTTTATCAACAAAATGAACAAAAGCAATACTTAAAAGCCCACACATTAATTTAACAATTACATAAACTGTAACACTCTTTGCACTCACACCTGCAATAAATCCTAACTGTCCGCCAAAAACATAGGCCCCACTCACACTAAATGCAGCATTCAATAATTTTCCTTTTCTATCCATTTTTGAATACAGTGGCAACATAGCTAATGAAGAAGCACAATTCAAAATAAGCCCAATAACAGATTCTTTATTCACTTGCAAAAAATCAGCTATCTTTTGAATGTACTGAGAGCCAAATTTTAAAACAAGTTCTGATAAGACCATTGATCCACATACAATAATAACCATCTTTAAAACCATCAATAATCCTTCTAAAACCAAGCTTTCTTCAACATATTGTAAAGATGGAAAGTACAGCCCTATCATAACAATCAAAAAGAAGATATAACTTAGTGCTTTGATTATATTTGCAAACCATCGCAAAACCTTAATAGTGAACTGGGGACATTTCATAATAAAAACAGCTATACTTAAACAAAAAATAATCACTGGTAATAAATTTTTAATGAATATAGTAAATGAAATATGTAGAAAAGGAAAGGAAAATAACATGCCTAAAGGAATCATCATAATTCCAAAAACAAACCCTTTCATTAAATGATCAATTTCATTTGTCTCTAAAAACGATAAAAAGACTGGTAATTGAAAAGATATAGTCTGTCCTAAAACAGAAGTTAGCAAAACACCATAAAAAATAATAAGTCCAGAATTCTGACATATCTCGCTAACGATAGGATAACCACCCATATCAGGTGATAACAAAGCTCCTACAAAAAGAGAAGCATCAAAAAACAAGTATTGATTCAAAACTGTTAAATTTTTTATATGTCCTTGTACAAAAGTCATACTTATACAATATATCCCTAGTATTGATAAAGTCAAAGATCCCATAGTCAATAATCCTTTATCAAAAACAGATGATAGCTTCCATTTTAAATGAAATATTTTATCTACAAAGCCAATGAAAGCAAAAAAAAGCATAATTGCAATAAATATATTCATTATTGTCTCCCCACTTTACTCC
>CATOPA010000125.1 GCA_951801965.1 uncultured Erysipelotrichaceae bacterium
GTCTCAATCAAATAATAATTTCCGCCATAATTTTTAATTTCTTCTTTATAATCATTTTGATTTTCAATATAATACATAAAATCAAATTGTACTTCCCTTGTATTTATATGCCTATAATAATTCATGATAACACTCATGACTCCACTATTTGTACTTATCGAAGAGTTTATGTGCAAAATTTTTATCATCATTTCCTCCCTATCTTACATATTATTATATAATTAATCTCTTTTAAATAAATCTCTTGTGTATATTTTATCTTTTATGTCTTCTAATTCTTTACTTGTTCTATTAACAACAACTACATCACTCATTCGCTTAAACTCATTCAAGTCCTGAATAACTCTACTATTAAAGAATGTCTCTTCTTTTAATGTTGGTTCATAGATAACAACCTCTATTCCCTTTGCCTTAATACGTTTCATAATTCCTTGAATTGCACTTGCTCTAAAGTTATCTGATCCACTTTTCATTGTCAGTCTATAAATTCCTACAACTTTAGGATTTCTATCTATAATTTGTTGTGCAATATGATCTTTTCTTGTTGTATTGGATTGTACTATTGCACTAATCAAATTCTCTGGAACATCTTTATAGTTTGCTTTTAATTGCTTTGTATCTTTTGGTAAACAATATCCTCCATATCCAAACGATGGATTGTTATAATGTGCTCCTATTCTTGGATCCATACATACTCCAGTAATAATATCCTGTGTATTCAATCCTTTTAATTCTGCATATGTATCTAATTCATTAAAATATGATACTCTTAATGCTAAATATGTATTCGCAAATAATTTGATTGCTTCTGCTTCTGTACTTTCTGTAAACAACATTGGAATCTCTTCTTTAATAGCTCCTTGAGCTAATAAGTTCGCAAATTCTTGTGCTCTTTCTGATTTTTCTCCTACAACAATTCTTGAAGGATACAAATTATCATATAATGCCTTTCCTTCTCTTAAAAACTCTGGAGAAAACATTAAGTTATCAATTCCATATTTTTCCTTCATTTGTTTTGTAAATCCAACTGGTATAGTTGATTTAATAACCATGATAGCCTCTGGATTGATTTTAATAATAGATTCAATACATTCTTCCACTGATGATGTATCAAAATAATTTTTATTTTCATCATAGTTCGTTGGTGTACTGATAACTATAAACTTTGCATTTTTAAAAGCAACTTCTTTATCAAGAGTTGCTTTTAAATTTAATTCTTTGTTCTTTAAAAAGTCTTCAATTTCCTGATCTTGAATAGGTGAAATATGATGATTGATCATATTTACCTTTTCTTCAATAATATCTAATGCCACGACTTCATGATGTTGTGATAATAATGTAGCTATACTTAATCCTACATACCCTGTTCCTGCGACTGCTATTTTCATATATCTATTTCTCTCCTTTTATTCCAAAAATAAATAATTATATTAGTAAATGTAAAAAATAAAGACGAAAAAAAAGAAAATCCATGATTCTTATAAAGCTGATAATGGTATTTTAATAATTTAGTTTTGCTCCCTGAAGAAATCGAGCTATTTCCAATTCTATATAAAGCTAAATTTTCATCTAGCAAATACCCATATTTACATTTTTCAAGTATTTTAAACCACAGTGCATCATCATTTCTTTTATCAAGTCTTTTTATTTGCACTGCTCCAATTGTTTTTTTGTTATACATGACAGATAAACAACCTATTGAGCATCCTATGAGCGCTCTTTTATAAGAAATACATTGAGGTGCAACTCTCAATTTATGCAATTGGATTGATTTTGCATTAATAAGTTCATAATTGTGGTAAGTAAAATCATAATGATTTTCTTCCATAAACTTGACTTGCTTATATAATTTATCTTTCTTCCATACATCATCAGCATCTAAAAAAGCAATATACTTTCCTTTGGCTTCTCTTATTGCCTTATTTCTAGCAAGTGATGCTCCACCTTTTTCATCCAAAATATAATAGTGGATTCTAGAGTCTTTTTTTGCATATTCTTTGACAATATCAATAGTTTTATCTGTGGAAATATCATCAACAATAATCATTTCCCAATGAGTATAAGTTTGATTGATAACACTTTTTATTGTTTCATCAATATATTCCTCAGCATTATATGATGGAGTGACAATACCTACCAAAGGACTACTATCTAAATTATTGTTTTCACACATAGACTCACATCCTTTGTTATATTAAAATGATTGAGATATTCTAAATTAAATTTCATCTTCTTAGGTAATACTTCTTCTATATAAGCGTCATCTACACTTTTTCCTTTATCTGTTCCTTGCTTTATCATCTCATCTTCATCCCTATATCTGATACTTGCCAGTGAGGTGACTCCTGCTGGTAATAATAATGTCGCTTTCATTTCATTTGTATATGCTTCTACATACTTCTTGACCTCTGGTCTTGTTCCTACAAAACTCATATCTCCTTTGAGTATATTAAACACTTGAGGAATCTCATCTAGTCTACATTTCCTTATCTTCTCTCCAACTTTTGTGATTCTTGAATCATTTTGTGTTGTTACTAATGACCCTATTTGATCTGCATTCACTACCATTGTTCTGAATTTGAATATTCTAAATGTTTTTCCATATTGTGTGATTCTCTCCTGTCTATAAAATATAGGCCCCTTTGAATCTATCTTTATCCAAATACTTATGATGATTAAAATTGGAGATAATATAATGCATAATAAAAAAGACATGACGATATCAAAAATTCTTTTCATTATTAAAGAAATTCTTTTTTGATTTAATATATCGTAATATCTTTTCACTTCTTTATTTCTCATGAACTCTGGAATGTCTTCCCATTTTTTTAATAACATCCACATTCCTCCAGGCTTTCTTTGAAACTTTGGATAATGTCTGTCACATTCTCATCAGTCAGCTTTGTATATAATGGTAATGTGATTTCATTTTCATATTGATGATATGCATTTGGATAATCCTTTATATCAAATCCTAATTTCTTATATGCACTCATCATTGGCAAAGGTTTATAATGAACATTTGTCGCTATCCCTTTTTTTGCTAGCTTGATGATAATTTCATTTCTCTTCTCTTCTGTGATTCCTTTCACCCTTACAAAATAAAGATGTCCACTTGATATATGTTCTTTATCCTTATGATTTAACAATATTACTGGCAATTCTTTAAATGCTTCATTATATCTTTCTATAATCTGATGTCTTCTTTGTAACATTTCTTCATATCTTTCTAGTTGTATTAATCCTATAGATGCCATGATATCTGTCATATTACATTTATATGCTGGTGAGACTATATCATATTCCCATGAACCTAATTGATTCTTTGACAGTGCATCTTTTGTTTGCCCATGTAATGATAATAGTTGATATTGTTTATATATATCTTCATCTTCAATATCTTCTATAGGGTTCCATGTTACTGCTCCTCCTTCTGCTGTTGTGAGATTCTTAACTGCATGGAATGAATAACATGTAAAGTCTGCAATAACTCCCGCATGTTTTCCTTTTTGTATTGCCCCAAATCCATGTGCACAATCTGCCATCACAATCACCCTGCCAAATGCTTTTTGTATCTCATTTGTTGGCTGAAATAAATGTTTCTTGCTTTCTACTGCTTTATATATCTTTTCATAATTACAGATAATACCTGCAAGATCTACTGGTATGATTGCTTTTGTTTTTTCTGTTATCAGATCAGCCAGCTTCTCATAATCCATCTCAAAGCTATCCTTAGCACAATCTATCATAACTGGTGTTGCACCTACATGACAAATGACACTGCAGCTTGCTGTATATGTATAAGCTGGAACAATAACTTCATCACCTTTTCCTATTCCAAGAACATGAAGTGTCAGCTCCATAGCTGCTGTTGCACTATTCAGACAAACTGTTTTGTTTGTCCCTACATATTCAGAAATTCTTTTTTCAAACTCCTTTGTTCGTGGTCCTGTTGTAATCCATCCTGACATGATTGCTTTTTTCACTTCTTCAACTTCTAACAAACTCATATCTGGTGGTGAAAATGGTATATTTTTTTTCATGACATTTCCCTCCTTTGCATAAAAAAGAATATAGTTCCCCCTTACCCCAAGAGAGTCACTATATTCAAATACTTCATATAGGCGGTAAACCAATCTCTATACTTCATACTTTGCCTGTATAATTAATCCTGATTGCACATATCTATTCAAAAATTGAATATCAAGATAGGCAATTTGATTATGTTTATCTATCTTTATAATATTTTGTTCAAAATGTTTAAGTGGACCATGATAAACAACTGCCCTTTTATCAACATCTAAGTAAGCTTGGGACATCCTTAAAATGTATTGATCATCAAGCAATCTATCCAATAAAACAATCTCTTCTTCTCTTAACGCACTCACGTTTTCATATTTTAATTGCTTAATAAAACCATCTTTTCCTTCACTCATATTCATCAACAATAAATCAAAATCTTCTTGATCTAGCTCACTTTTGACAAATACATAACCTGGAAATAATGGCTTTAATGCATATCCAGAAATATCTCTACGATAATATTCTAACTGTGGTATAAAAGCACAAATATTCTTTTTTCTATTGAGTTGCCCTACAAGCTTCTCTGACTTTTGTGTTAAACTAAATATAATATACCATTTCATGTCTTGCTAATAACTTCTAATGGAACTTTCATTGTCTTTCCAAACATACCACAATCAAGATATGCAAAACGTTTATGACGATTAATTTTTTGAATTGAGTTTTCCATTCCAACAAGTGATCCTTGTTCAATCATTAGAATAGAATCTATAATTCTACCTGTGGAATGTTTTATCACTTCACAACCATCAAACATTTTTTCTAAGAGTTCTTGTTCTTGCATAGTTAATGTTATAAAATCCTCACTCTCTAATAACTCCACACGTCTATCCATCGAATCAAAAACATTTTTAAATTTCATAAAAAACTCTTTTTGATCCATAGATGTTCTCATAAGCAAGTCATCAGGATACATAGCAATATTTTGATATTCTTTAATACTAGCTCCTGAAAAGCATTTTTCAATCATGGGGACAAATGCATGAACATCTTTTTGTGCATTAAAAAAATCAATCAATTCATGATAACTTTTCTTTTTTGTATGAAGAATACACCAATACACAAAAATCATCCTCCTATTTTCGCAGAATACAATATTCTACGAACCATAGTATAGCATAATCACTTTAAAAAAGAAACAAAAAAACTCATACACACTATTTTAAAAGTCTATAATGGTTATTCATTATATTTTTCATAACATATTTCTTGTCATTTTTATACAAATTATTGTATTCTACAAAAAAAGGTAACAAGTTTATAATTCACCTGTTACCTTTTTATAAAAATATATTATAAATTTTTTATTTTATTTGCAAAAATTTCTATTTCTTCATTATTAAAATTCTCAAAAATATCATCACTCTTATCTTTCTTGAGAATTGATAGACGTTTTCCAATAACTTGTAATATCATTTTTTCACTTATAGATAATGTAGGATAATACAATGCTCCACCTAACCCTGCAATGACTTGAATGTCTTTTAAAATATGATAATCAAAAGCTTGTGTAACATATGACATAAACTCTGATTGTAATATACCAACAACATATAAACAATATTTTTTTGAAATGAGAAGTTCTTGATGCTCTTTAATGAAAGAAACAATATCTGAATCTAATTTTCCATAATAGACTGGTGTTCCAATAATAACAACTTGAGCTTTTAATAAAACATCTTCATCTATATCATTAATACTCATTAATAAGCAATCTCCAATATACTCATTAATAACCTTTGCAATTTTTCTAGTTGATCCATGTTTACTTTTATATAATATGACCCTCATTATTCTCATCTCCTTATATATAGTTTACATG
>CATOPA010000126.1 GCA_951801965.1 uncultured Erysipelotrichaceae bacterium
GTTACATCTTCTTCTGGTCTTTCTTCTATTGGAGCATTAGCTTCTGGTTCATTTGGTCTTGTTGGCTGCATTGGTCTATTTGGCACTGTTGGCTGTGGATCAGCTGGTGTTGGTTCTACTGGCTCAGGATCAATAATAACTGGTTTTTCTTTCAAGCCTTCAATAGCTTCTAAGATTGCCTTTGCCATAGCATTAACCTTATCTTGTTGAGTAATATCTAATCCTTTAACAACAGCATTCATTGCTTCTTCTACAGCATTAAAGTTTTCAAACAAGGCTTGATCTAACTTATGAGCAATCTTCATTGCTTCATCAACTGCACTATAATCTGCATCCTTGTATGTAAGTGAAGCTATTGCTTGTTCTAATGCAAGACATGCTTCATTCACATCTTTTTGATTAACACTTGATAAATCATAAATTGATTTTGCGTTGTTTAATGCTTTCTCCATATTTTGCCAAGATTGATCAGTGTAGATATCTTTTGTATAATATCCTGCTTTTTCAATCATTGATAATAAAGAGCTTCTATCTAATTTAACAAGATCCTTATCAACATCTTCTAACAACTCTTTCACTTTATTCATTTCTTTATAATCACTTGCTTTTTCAATAAGATTATAAATCTCATTCATGTTGTCTTTATAACTTTGATAACTATCTTTTGTATAATCTTTTTCTTCATATTGATTCTTTTGATTATACAATTCTAATGCTGTTTCTTTTTCAAAAATAATATTTTCTTCTACTGTTTCATTCACAGCAGTTAATTTCTTATACATTGAACTATATTCAAAATCAGAAATTGATTCTTGAGCAATAAGCTCTTTTGCTTCTTCAAGAACTTCCATATATCCTTGATAAATCTCTTCTAAAATACATCCATTAATGCTTCCAACAGTAATATCTTCAAGTTTTGCTTCAATATCATCAACAAGTTCTTGTAATACAGCTCGAGTTGATCCATAAACTTCTAATTCATATAATGAATAACCCCAATTTGCATTCTTTGCTGCACGTAAATCAATTTTAATATATCTTGCTTTTGCATTCAATTGATCAAATGACACATCTCCACCTTGACCATTTGTAATGTTTTTAATATCAAAATATGTTTCACCATCTAATGATCCTTGAATAGCATATTGAGTTGCATAAGCACCTTCCCATTTTAAGTTGATTTTATCAACAAGATATTCTTTTTCTAAATCAACAATGACGTATTGTGCTACACTTCCATATTCTCCACTATCTTCATTGCTTCCTGCTCCAGTTGCTCGTTTACTAGACCAGCGACTGTCTCCATCATATCCTCCATCAACAAGTTTGTCAGGTGTCCATGGTTTATTTGGATAAGATGATGATGCAATAACATTTTTATGGAATGCTAAGTTTTCTAACGAAATAATTCCTAACTTATCACTAATTTCACTAGCAGTTAAAACACGATTATAAACTGCAATACTATCTACACTTCCCTTAGCATGATTCAATATTTTTTCAGTCGGTAAGATAAATGTATTTGAATCTTTTCTATTATTGATAGCAGTTGCCATGTTTTGACCAACTGAAATATTCTTTCCATCAATATAAAGAGTTGTATTCTTTTGATCACAAGTTAATGTTAAATTCACCAATTTATCCTTAGGAAGTTCATAATTAAATGTAAATTGATAACTTCCTCTTGCATAACCCAACTTACCTGTTCCATCAATATTTGCATAGAGAACACCATCTTTTCCACTGAAGATTTCAGTATTTGCTGGTGTATCACTTGATAAATTCATATTGATCATGACTGTGTATGGATAACCAATTGAATCATATGGTAATGATATATAACCATCTCCTGATAAAACAGCTTCTTGATTTTTCACTTGCACATTAACCAATTGAGCATCATAATGATTCTTTGAAGCATCAATCGCTTTATCATTTTCAACATTTGTAAAATCTATAGATGTTACAAGTTCATCTTGAGATTCTACCACTCTACCTGGATTTGCTCCTGGAACAACATCTTTCAATGCTTTTGTTCTTTCAATAAATTCATTTGATGTTTGACCTGCAGTCTTTTCACCATACCAAGTTTTCTCACTGACAATCATAACTGCATCTTTAAAGCGATCATAAATATCAAACCATGAGAATCCTCCACCATATGAAGTCATATCATTCCATAAAGCAAATTCTGCTCCTTTTGTTTGAGGATGTGCAACTGGCATAATAGCAGTTCCATTTCCTAGTTGTCTATTTGGTGCAAAGTTATTCACTTCAAATTTATCATATAATGATTTAAGATCTAAACGATCAGGATATCCAGCATTAGCTCCTGGAACAATGTATAACCATCCACCACATGTATTAATAATATCATATCCTGCTCCATATGTTTCTTTAACATCAGCCCAATATGGTGCCCATAAGTTCACTGTTGCTTCATTTGAAACAGGTGTTGTACCTTTGAATCCCTTGCTTCCAAGTGATCCCCATAAACGTGTATCATATCCTTTAGCATTAACATACTTAATGAAATGATCTGTCCATTTACGCATTTGTTCTGAATAAGCTTTATCATATTCATCAGTTCCAATATGGAATTTTTGACTTTGAATAACTGGATTTTTACCATCAAGATATTCATCTAAAACATTCTCAATAACTTCATAACTATAATCATCACGAATATCTAATGCTCCAGCCTTTAACATTTTTACACCAGGTACACTTCTAACACATTCAGCATGATATGGTGTATCAATTTCTGTAATGACATCAATACCATATTTTCTCATATCAATTTGATATTGACGATATTCATCTTTACTATAACTTCCATCAGTTGCTGTAATAGATGGATAAGTTTCACATTCTAAACGGAAAGCAGAATATCCAGTTGCTCCCCAATAATCGTTAACATGGACTTGTACTTCATTTAATTTAAAGTATGCCATATAAATTGTCATTTCTCTTAAATAATCCATTGGAATATAAGTACGTGCAACATCAAGCATACCAGAACGTACTTCATATTTTGGATAGTCTCTTGCAATACCTTTAGGAATACTATTCATTCCACTATCTTGTGACAAGATTTGTGTAATAGAAATACCACCATATAAAACACCTGTATTATGACTTGAAGTAATTGTCACAACATCAGCAATATCTAAAGTATATCCTTCATTACCCAAAAGAGAAACACTGTTATCTTTCACTAAAACAATATCTCCATTACGAGCTTCACCAGTCACAATTGGTAACTCTTTTTTAACCATTTCTTTTAAATAGAATTGGATTTGTTTTGCTGTTTCATTTAAACTTGCATCTTTAACAACAATACGTGAATTTTGAGTTAATGTAAACTCTCCTTCATTTCCTTTCCATTCTCTAAGTCCTGGCATAACATTTGGTTTTGCATTGATACTTTGATCTGCTTTATAAATGCCT
Source organism: uncultured Erysipelotrichaceae bacterium (assembly GCA_951801965.1). Taxonomy (GTDB): domain Bacteria; phylum Bacillota_I; class Bacilli_A; order Erysipelotrichales; family Coprobacillaceae; genus CATOPA01. Next base: position 3,451 of record CATOPA010000126.1, read on the forward strand.
TCAACAACAAATGAAATATCACTTTCACTATAAGCAACATCTTCTTCATCATTTAAGTTTTTAACTTGATAAAGAACATTGACACGCATATCTTGTAATGGCTGATGAACTGTTCCATCCATAGAAACAACTTGCTTGTTATCGCAACCATATAGACTAATCTCAAATCCTTCTGGAACAGTTGGTAACACAAGTTTATTTCCTTCAATTTCAGGAACACTGTCTTTAATTTCTTTTAAAACATCTTGTGATGTTTGTACTAAAACAGGTTCTTTTTCTTTATAAACTTCAAACTCAAAAATACTTCCACTATATAACTTTCCATTACCACTATGTTTCCAACGTTGTAATTGCACATATTTAACATAGTGCGCTTTGATAGGTTCAATACTTATTTCCTTAACAATAGTTGGACCGCCATTTGCTAATCCTGTTTCACTATGAACATCTTTATAATGAACACCATCTGTTGAAACTTGAATTTTGAATGCTGGTGGGCAAGATTCATAATTCAAAACAAATTCACTGACAGTTTTACGTCCACCTAAATCAACTAATAACCATTGTTCATCTTTATCTTTTGCAAAAGAAACACGGCTTGTTTTATCTCCATCCACAGCTAGGTCAGCTGCAAAACGTCCATCATACACTTCTAATCCTGAAACATCCACATCTTTATTCAATGCTAAATTTGCATAGTTTGATGTCTCTGGATTTTTTTCATAAACTTCAAATTCATAAATACTTCCACTATATAACTTTCCATTACCACTATGTTTCCAACGTTTTTGTTGAACATATTTTACATATCGTGCATCAACAGCATCAATATCTATTTTCTTGATAACTGTTGGACCACCATCTTCTAATCCTGTTTCACTATATACATCCTGATATTGAACACCATCTGTTGAAACTTGGATTTTAAATGCTGGTGGACAAGATTCATAATTTAATACAAGATATGAAATATTTTTTGTTTCACCCAAATCAACGACTAACCATTGTTCATCTTTATCTTTTGCAAATGAAACACGGCTTGTACTAGACACTTCACCATCTACAGCCATAGCTGCTGTAAAACGTCCATCAGTCACTTCTAATCCTGAAACACTTACATTTTTATTCAATGCTAAGTTTGGATATCTTAATTCTAATTCATCCATAGCATCTTGAATATCTTTTACAACAGCATTAATTTCTACTTGTGAAGCCTCTAAAGATAATAATTCACCAACAACAAGTTTTTCATCTAATGCATTCCAAGATGCCTCAGTATACTTATCCTCATCTAAAGCATTAGCCTGATTAATAACTTGATTTAATAAATCTCTAGATGGAACTTCTTCATCCGATAAAGTTGCATCTAAATAGAATAAATTATGATCAGATAATGATGTTTCAACCATTGTAATATTTTCAACTTTTATATTTCTTGTTGTAATAATGTTATCAACAGCATTTGTTTTCATACTGCTATCTACACCATTATATGTATCATACCATTTATTATCTTTCCCATTAGCAATATTGTAATTATCTAAAAATGGATAAATTTCATTGTGATCTTGATCAGTATTAAAATCACCAAATAAAACTTTATATTCATTTGGATCATTATCCATAATATCTTTTAATTCTAATAATTGCTTACTTCTTGCCTGTTGAGTCTCATGAGTCAAATGAGTATTATAAACAGAAACTGTTTTTCCATTAATAACAACTTCACCTTTCACCCATGCTCTTGCCTCTTTAATGCCTTCGCTATTTAAAGCTCCCCCATTGATTGCAGACATTTCATATTTGGATAATAATCCAATACCATACTCACCAACTCCATCTGTCATATAAATTGACCTTTGAAAAGCTGAATAACTATATGTTCCTTGGTCTACAAATCTTTCAAGCATATCATAACTATTACGGCTTGTATTTTTGTCAACCTCTTGTAATCCAACAATATCTACATTATTTTCTTGCAACAATTCATTAAGCTTAGCTATATCAGGTTTCTTATTTGCCGCAATATTAAACGTTGCTAAACGTACTGTATCATTTGCTGCATAACTTTCCACTGGTACAATAAGCGAAAGAACAATTGCAAAGGTCATCAATGACATCATAACTCTCTTTACTCTCTTCATTCCTATCTCCTTCCCCTGTTATAAAGTGTCCCAAAGCATAAAAAAGGCACAAGCTCAAAAAAAGAACTTATGCCTAATTAAATAGTAACACATTCACTTTATAACAAATATATTGTATACGTTTTCATTATACCCCCCCCCCCATAAATTTTGTCAATACCTTTTGTTATCTTTTTCGTTTTTTTCATAAAAAAATTATTTCTCATTATTCTCTAGAATTGTATTCAATTGAAT
>CATOPA010000127.1 GCA_951801965.1 uncultured Erysipelotrichaceae bacterium
ATTTTGTTCTTTTTAAATAAGGATTGACATATCCTCCAAAAACCGATTTTTCTTCATCTATTTCAACATCTGAACTGACTTCTGTACAATAATAATTTACTCCAATAAAATCAATTTTTCCCATTTCAAAAGATAATTCATCTTCTTTTGTGATATCGATAATTACACCCTTTTTTTGATATTCAGCTAATTTGTATTCTGGAAATCTACCCATTGTCATTGCATCTAATTGGTACATGTCTAAATTCATATCATGAAATGCTTTCATAATATCATTAGGATGACATGTTTTAGGATAAAACGGAGTCAACCCAAATACACATCCTACCTTATTCAAAGAATCTATCTGATGAGCTATCTGAACAACCTTTGCACCTGCAAGTGACATATGATATGCAACTCTTGCCTCAAACTCATCTGTATTTTCAAATGACGATGGTTTTAAACCTGTCAAAATATAAGTAAATAAATCTGCATATTTTCCCTTCACATCTAAATGATTCGTCTCATTAAATGTTATCCAATAATGCACCTTTCCCTTAAAATAAGTCATAACAGTTTGACAAAATTTTACATAATCATCTACGATTTGGCGACTATACCATGATTGATATTTTTTAACAAGATGAAGTGGTAACTCAAAATGATACAGGGTAACAATAGGTTCTATACGATATTTTAATAATTCATCAATAACACTATTATAAAACTCTAAACCTTCTTGATTAACAAATTCATCATCACCATTCGGATAAATTCTAGACCAATCTATCGAAATTCTTAATGCTTGAAATCCCATTTCTGCAAATAATGCAATATCTTCCTTATAATGATGATAAAAATCAATTCCTGTATGGCACGGATAGACGATTCCTTCTTCAATATTTTCATGAATCTCACGCATTTTATCATAGCTACCAGCTGTCACAAAATCCATAATTGCAGGTCCTTTACCACCTTTGTTATAAGCACCTTCACTTTGATGAGCGGATATACTTCCACCCCACACAAAATGATTTATCATATAACCACCGTTAAACAAGATTGTTGCATATCTATATGTTCATCTTGTGTTGCAATAACATCTAGATAATCTTGAGAATTTGTCACAACCATCATCACTGTAGTATCATAGCCTTCCTCTTGAATAGCTTTTTGATCAAAACGCACTAACTGTTGACCAATCTCTACATAATCACCTTGTTTAATAAAAGATTCAAAATACTTACCATTTAATTCTACAGTATTAATACCAATATGAATAAGGACCTCTACACCATATTCCGTTTTAATTCCTATAGCATGTGATGTTGGAAAAAGTGTAACCACTTCACCTGAAACTGGAGAAGAAATGATATCATCTTCAGGCAAAATAGCTATTCCTTTTCCTAATGCTTCGCTAGCAAATGCTTTATCCTTAACATTTTTAATAGACACGACTTTCCCTTTAACTGGAGTAAGAATCTTTGTATTTGTTAATGCTTCTTTCTTCTTTTCTTTTTTTTGTTTTTCCTCTTCTGGAATTCCCAACATATAAGCTGCTACTGCTGAAGTCACAATAGCAATAATCACTGCTATCAAAGCAAAATAGAAGTTCTGATAATCTCCATCACCTATCCAAGCTGTTAAAGATACTAATCCAGCAAAAGAGTAACCCTTAACACCCATCAGACCAGCAAACATACCACCAAGTCCACCACCTATCATAACAGCAAGAAATGGGCGACGGAATTTTACAAATACTCCATATATTGCTGGTTCTGTAATGTTCATAAATGCACTGAAAGCTGTTGTTCCAAATAATTGTTTTTGTTGTGAAGATTTTGTACGAAAGAAATAACCTAATAATGCTCCACCAACTGCCGCATCTGAAATAAGTGATCCCACTAAAAATATTGGATCATAATTAAGTGTTGTTAAGAAATTCATTAATACTGGCATAACAAAATTGGCTGCACCAAACATAATCAAGAAAGGTTGAAAAGCAGCATATAAAGCAACGACAATCCAATTTCCTATTGTATTCATAAGAACTTCACAAACCCAATTAATAGCAATACTTAACCAATCTCCCATAGGTCCAAAAAACATAAGTGTTATTGGTAAACAAATAAGTAATATTAATACTGGCTTAAAGAAATAAGAAATAGAATTAGGGATAATTTTTGATAATACCTTATCTACATTTCCCATCAGCCAAACTGCTAATATAATAGGAAAGAACGAATTAGAATATGTTATCGCTGGTAAGGAAATACCAAAAAAATCTAATCCTTCTACTCCATTTATGCCTGTTGACAAAAGTGTTACGGCTAATGCAACTGCTAAATATGGATTAGCATTCAATTTTTTAGCACATGACATGGCCATGAAAACAGGTAAAAAATAAAATATTGCATTTCTTAATGAATCAATAATGATATAGGTAGAACTCTCAGCAGATACAATTCCTGTTAAACTTAAAATAGATAATACACCTGCAAGCATCCCTGCAGCCATCAATGGCTGTAAAATTGGTGACATAGACTCTGACATCAAATCTAAAATTGAACGCCAAATATTCTTTTTTGTTTTTTCATTTTGACCAATATCATCTCCTAACAATTGTGTTAAGTCTTTATAAACATCCATAACTTGTGGTCCAATCACAACCTGAAAAACCACCTCATTTGCAATAACATCAATAACTTCTTTTAATTCCAAAAGTTCATCTATATCAGCAATGCTTTGATCACGTAATGTAAAACGTAATCTTGTTACACAATGAACCACATTTTGAATATTATCTTTGCCACCGACAAACTGAATAATTTTTTCACATAAATTTTGATAATTCATATAATCCTCCTATTTTTCTCTAAATGTAACACGATGAATATGCAACGTTAAATATGCTTCTTCATCATAAGATAACTGACAATCAAAAATATTTTGAACATATTTTTTTATTTTTTGAACACATAAATAAGACTGTGGATACATTTTATAAATTTGATTATATAACTGATTATTATCATCATTTTCCACAAAAAAATCTTTATGTACCAATCTTTGTGCAAAATATTGAATATGTGTCACCAAGCGCATATAATTAATAGAATTCTCATCAAATACAATCTGAAAATGATATTTAATAATTTCTAAAATATCTTTTATTGTATTCATAATTATAATTGATTCTTCCATATTTTGATTTCCTTGAATATTGACAAAATGTAATGCAATCGCAATTGCTTCTTCTTTAGGACATTCTATTACGATTGTTTCCATGATTTTCTTTATCCCATATAAACCTATTTGATAATGTAAAGGATAAAATTTTTCTACTTCAAAACGTAATGGGCTTGTTATAAATTGTCCTTTCTTTAAGCGCTTTATTGTAAAATCTATATGATCTAAAAGAGTAAGATAAAGGTAATCAGGCATCTTTTCTTTTAAAATCATTTCACCATGTGCAATAATCTGATTAACAATATTCAAATATTCCTCTTTTGTTGTAGATAACAAATAACTAAAATGTTCTAATTTATCATGTGAATCCAAGACATAGGTTTTGTCAATCTCATTAGGTTCAATTTGATCACCCTGATGTTTCTTAAAAGCTATTCCTTTTGAATAAACAATAACTTCTTGAGAACCACGCTTTACAACTGCCACATTATTATTCAATATTTGGCCAACTTTCATATCATTTCCTCCTTTCTAGAAAAAAAACTCAAACCACATAAAAATGTGATTTGAGTTCTGCCTGCCTTCCAGTAACATACTCTTGTTTTATGACAGCTTGCCATAAAGTCTTTTTTCTACTTATATTATATTCAACTTCTATCATTTCTGTCAAGAACTTTTTTAATTCTCATATATTATAATTTTTCCTATAGAAAAAATCAAGAGATACTAATCAATAATTTATATCTTTAATTATCAAGGATAGGTTTAATCTTAAATATATAAAAAGAAAAGATCTGCTTTTGCAGATCATATTTCTTATTTAAATCCATATTTTTTATTGAATTTATCAACACGCCCATCAGCACTTGCAAATCTTTGTTTCCCTGTATAGAAAGGATGGCAGTTTGAACAAGTATCAACACGAATTTCATTTAATACTGATCCAGATTCAAATTCACTACCACAAGATGTACAAATAACTTTTACCTTTTTGTAATTTGGATGTATTCCACTTTTCATTTTTATTTCTCCTTCCGCCTTGAAATATTTGCTACTTCAAAGTAAGTTGCTCAATTATAATAACATTTATATACCTTAAATACAACACTTTTTTTCATTTATTCATCATCTATTTCATATCTAGAAATATGTGCCCCTAAAGTAATCAATTTATGATCAATATTATCATATCCTCGATCAATATGATAAACATTTGTAATTTCTGTAATTCCCTCAGCCAACAATCCAGCAACAACCAAAGCAGCACCACATCTTAAATCTGTTGCTTGAACTCTTGTTCCATGTAATGGAGTTTCTCCATGTATGACACTTGAGGCTTCTTTCACTTCAATATTGGCTCCCATCTTATTCAACTGCTCACAATGTTTGAATCTTTCTACATAAATTGTTTCTTGCACATGTGAAGTTCCAACTGATTGTGTTAATAAAGCTGTTAATGGCTGTTGTAAATCAGTCGCAAATCCTGGATAAATTTGTGTTTTAATATCCACTGCACTTAAATCATCTTCTTTACCATAAACAACTATGCTATCTCCAACAACATCCATTTGAACACCCATTTCCTTTAATTTAGAAATAAGTGCTTCTAAATGTTGAGGAATAATATTTTGAACAACAATTTTCTCACCAGCCGCAGCCGCGATGATCAAAAATGTCCCTGCCTCAATACGATCAGGTATAATTTCATGAAAAGTCCCATGAAGTTCATTAACACCCTCTATCGTAATTGTATCTGTTCCAACCCCTCTAATTCTTGCTCCCATCTTTGTCAAAAGATTGGCTACATCAATAATCTCTGGTTCTTTTGCCGCATTTTCTATAATTGTTTTTCCTTTTGCTTTTACAGCTGCCAACATAATATTAATTGTTGCCCCAACAGATGCAAAATCTAAATAAATCTGATTTCCTATCAATTCCTCAGCCTCTAACAAATACGTATCATCATGATATGTGATTGTTGCTCCCAAAGCCTCAAATCCCTTTAAATGCAAATCAATAGGACGTGGTCCTAAATAACATCCTCCAGGCATTTTGATTTTCACTCTTTTATATTTTCCTAGCAAAGCTCCCATAAAGTAATATGATGCTCTCAATTTATTCACAGCATCACTCACCAATGGAATATCTTCCATATGTGATGGATCAATTTTTATTTGTTCTCCATCTATTTTTACCTCACACTTTAATTCTCTTAACAATATAGCTAACGCTTCTACATCTGATATTTCTGGTACACCAAAAATCTCAACTGGTCCATCAGCCAAAACAGCTGCAGGAATTAATGCAACAGTCGCATTTTTTGCTCCACTAATTCTTACAGTTCCATTTAATTTATGTCCACCTTCTATCGCAATTACCTCTGACATCAGTATATTCCCTTCCTTTATTCTCAGTATATAAAAATGTATAACGTTTTATACATTATTCTTCTCTTAACATGATTATACACAGTCGCATTGAAAATATCAAAGGAAATCAAAAAAACTTATTTACAAAATGCGAAAAAAGCATAAGTTTTCACCTATGCTTTATTCTTGTTCTTTTTTTCTTTTGATAAATAGTAAATACAATCCTCCAAACAAAATGAATCCACATACTCCTATCATCACGATATTCATTGTTCCTGATGT
>CATOPA010000128.1 GCA_951801965.1 uncultured Erysipelotrichaceae bacterium
ATTGTAGATTCTGCATTAAGTAAATTAGTTAATGCTCTTAATCATCCAGAATTGAAAGGTGATTTGAGTGATGTTCAAGCTTTATTAACAAAATTAAAGGCCATAAATAATGAAGAAAATTTATATGTCAAATCAACATTTAACAAGCTTCAAACAGCTATTCAATCTGTTGAAAATATTATAGAAGATGCAGATAATGTAAGTGAAAATGATATTGTTGTATTAATGAGCATATTACAAAATGCTGAAAAGCAATTGATATTTAGTGTTATTCCTAAAGAAAATCTTGTTTCCCTTATTGAAAGTATTCAATATGAAATGAGTTTATTTGATGAAGATATTTATCATGAAGATTCATTAAATCACTTAAAAGATATTTTAAATGATTCTCAAGATTTAGTTGATGCTTCTGCTTCAACAGCTCAGTATATTGAACAATATAAGCTTTTAACTGAAGCTTATGATTTAAATGAATATGCTAAGGATTTAAAGCTAAGTATTGAGAAGTATGATGTGATTGTTCCAGATGCATTTGAAAAGGAATCATATCAAAACTTTGCTGATCAATTATTAGCTGCAAAAGAGTTATTAAATGCAGTATCTTCAAGTCAAGATGTCTTGAAAGCTTTGGAAACATTAGATCAAGCATATCAAGATTTAACACTTGATATCGATCATATTCTTCCTCAAGTTGAGCAATTTGAAAAGGATATTTTAAGTCATAAATCAAATTATACAGTATCATCAATCACTCCTTTTGAAGAGGCTGTGAATGCTGTAAAAGATATGATGAATGATTTATCAAGTGATAAAATTGAACAACAAAAACTTGTAAAGGACATGTTTGCTTATTATGATGATTTGGTTAATATCAAAATGCTTAATGCTGAATTAGAAGCATTTGAAAAGACAGAATCAGATCGTTTTATGAGTAAAACATATGCTGAGTATAAAAAGGTTTATGACTCTTTAGATAAAGAATCATTAAGAAATGATGCTACTCAAGAAGATGTCGATCAATTTGTAAAAGATTTACAAACAGCTAGACAAGGATTAGTTCATAAGGCGAGTCAAAAAGATATTCAAGGTCTAGTTACTCAATTACAAGTTATAGATTCAAAAAATTATACAGTTGAATCATATTCTCAAATATCATCTTTATTAAAAACGATTGATGTTAAAGCGGAAGTTTCTCAAGAAGATTTTATTCAAATGGAAAATGATGTTATAGAAGCTATTTCAGGATTAGTGGATATAACACAGTTGAATGAAAGATTGGATCAAGAAAGAGATGCTAGCTTATATACTGAGGAAACATATCAAGTTTTAGCAGATTTATTAATTCAAGCAGAGAAATTAAAGATCAATGGAACAGAAGAAGATATTCTCATTATGGTTGGTATGATTGATGAAGCAATTAAAGGGCTAAAGGAAAAACCAGTTATTGTTGATCCAATTGAGCCTGAGGAACCAGTTGCTCCAGTAGAACCAATAGATCCAACACCAGAAGAGCCAGTTGCTCCTGGAAATCCTGTTCAGCCAACAAGACCAGTAAATCCAGTGGTTGAACCAACACCACAAAGACCAGTTGTGGAAGAAGAAAATGAAGGTATTGAAACACTGCCAGTGGAAGAAGAAACACCAGTAGAAGAAGATACAAACATTGAAGAAAATGAAACACCACAGGCTGGAACACAAAAAGCATCAGGACCAAATATGATGCTGATTGGTGGAGGAATCGTTGTTGTTTTAGGACTATTATGGATTTTATTTGCAAAAAGAAAAAAAGAGCAAGAAGATTAGTATAGAAGGAGAGTACTCTAAAAAGAAGTGAGAGAGTTTGAGAAAAAACTTCAAGACTAAAGGTTATTGTTTTTCTGAAAAGCAAAGAATGTGGTATAAGTGAGATTGTAAATGCAATCTCACTTTTTGATATTCATTTTACGATTGTTTATTTTTCTTTTATTATGAGTTTTGAGAAATATTTTAAGTAAGTAGACTTTCATATATTTTTTATAATTTTAAATTGCTAATAATATTTTTATATATTCTTTTAAATGTGGAAAAAGTCTTTATATTAAGAGGGGTAGTAACGGTTAGTGTATTGAGGTGAGAGTATAGTGCTCTAGAAGAGATGATTCTCCTTATTGACAAACAATAAAATAACTAGTTTAATAGTAAGTGATTAGTGGAGGTTGTTTTATGGTGAATAAAAACTTAACTATACGAGCTAGAAATGTATTAGAATATAGTGTTAGAAGTCAAAGTCTTGATTTAAAATCTATTGCTTTAGAACTGAATGTAACAGTAAGGCAAGTACGCTATGATATTGAATGTATTAATCATTATTTTGGTAGTTTGGTTATTTCTATTGACTATAAAGGAAACATTTTGGTTGAAGATAGACAACGGGTTTATGAATTGTTAGAAACAATTAAATGTAAGATTAAGTTTTCTAAATCAGAAAGACAAAATTATATGTTTGTTATGATTGCCTATAATTTTGAACATTTTAATCTCAATAAAATTGCTCAAAAGTTAAATACAAGCCGTGTCACTATTAAAAATGACTTGCAAGAAATTAAGTCTATCTTATTGGATAAATATCATCTTACTTTAGATTATGATCAGAAATATTTGTTAACTGGAAAGGATCAAGACCTTTTTCAGTTTAGAAGAGAAACACTTTCTTCATTGGAGAGCTTTAATAGTGGGCGTTTTACAAATGATCATGATTTTTATTTTGATATGAATATTATTCAACCTGCATTAAGAGATATAGAACAATCCAAAGCTATTTTACAACAGTTTATGGACTCTTATGAACTCTATAGTAATAATGATTGTTTCATTTTTATTGCTTATTATATGATTATGATTATATGGTATCGTAAACATCATTATGCTATTCCAAGAAAATTAATTGAAGAAAAACATGATATGATTTTATTGGATATTTCTTTTGAACCACTCTATGTAGAACTGGAAAAGTATTTTAAATTTTTGTTAGATAATCAGTCTAAAAAACAAATTGCTTCTATTATATCAACTTTTTTCATAACATTTCGTGTGGAAGAAGCAGGAACTATTGAAAGAGTTATTAGTTATATTTATCAATTTATAGTATATTTAAAGGAAAATTGTTCAGTTTCATTAGAGAATGATGAATATTTATTAAAAATGCTTTTTCATCATTTGATAACATTATGTAAGAAGGGACAAGAAGATTTAAATTTATCTGTTTTAGATTACTATGATGTTCCCTTGAAAAGTCATATTAAAGAATGTATTACAGAATTCTGCTTAAAACACACGAATTTAATTGATATTCATACAAAGCAGGAAATTATTTTCTTACAATTATATATAGCAAATAGCTTGAAGAAAAAACAGAAATTATCTAATCGAAAAAAAGTAATGTTAGTTAGTAGCACTTCACTTTATTATAAGCAGATATTTATTAAAGATTTAGAAGGTATTTATGAAGTCGATGTCATGCATTGTTCACCTCATGATTTGATACAATATCAGGATGATGAAAATATATATTTATATTTATTTACTGAAGAAATACCTCAGTCTTTTATATATAGAAAAGATGCACTGAAGGTTAATATTATGTTGCAAAGAGAAGATTTGAATCATTTGAATAATAAAGGACTAGAAATTAAGCGACATACTTTTCATTTAGAGAAAATTGAGGCAGAATTAGAATTTCTATCTAAACAACAAAGGGAACAAGTTATGCAAGTAATGAAAGCATATATTCATAAAAAGGCAAAGTATATTCATTTTGATACTATAGTTCAATTAAAATGTGATGAGATAAAAGAAGTAGATGAAGTGCCCTGGTATCCACAACGAGAGCAAAAACTTACAGATAATGTTTATATGAGTTTTCAATATCATCCTCAAAAGGCAATAAAGTTTTATATAGGTAAGCGTGATTATGATAAAGTAGTAATGATTTTATCATCAGATGAAATTGAACTCATGAAATGTATGTTTTTATTAAAACGATTGTCAGAGAATGATCAATTGCATTATCAGACACTTGTTGAAGAATTGAATGAATTATTAAGCAAATAATATATATATAAATTAAGAATTTTGAATAAAGGTAGCGAAGATGTCCGATAATGATATTTCACTACCTTTTATTATTAAGCAGTATATAGTATAAAGTTAAACTATAATAAACTTTTTGTTTATGTATATTGTTGAGGATGCTTTTAAAATAAATACTAAAATGTATCAAGTTTTTTGTTTTGAAATGTAAACTTTTTTATAGAGTAATAGTCTTTAAAAAGAGAGTCAGTTTTAAAGTGTGTGATAGAATTTGAAGTGTATGAGAAAAAAAATGATACGGGGGGGGTAAAAAATTTGTAGTTTATTTTACTTTTTTTTGAAATAGTAGTATTATTTCTGATTTGCTATAATTTAATAGGTTATTTGAACATCATCATATGATATAAGATGATAGTTAACAAATATCCTTGTCAGTAAGTAAAAAGGGAGGGAATAAGAAAGGAAAAATAAGGAACACTGACTATTAAAAATTTTTGATAGATATGATATTTTCTATCAATTAAATTCAAAGGAAGGAACGAATACGATGAAAAAAGTAAAAAGGACAATAAATATTTTTTTGGTTATTTCATTATTATGTGGTATCTTTTTCAATGATAGCATCATAATACGTACAGAAGCCAAAGAAACGGAAACGGTTGAAAGAAATTCAAAGAGTGAATATCAAATTTATCCAGTTCCACAGTCAATTAAATATGGAGAAAAGGCATTATCTCTTAAAGGTAAAGTCAATGTTGTAGTACCAGCAGATATGTCTAATTATGTAAAAGAATATGTAAAAAAAATACTTAATCAATATCATATTAATTTTATAATATCAGATAAAACAAATAACAGTGTATTGAATTTATATCTTAGTACAGTTGGCAAAACTGATGATTTAAATAATTATTTCAATACAGTCAACTATAATCATGGAATTTCTACTGATGTAGAAGAAGGATATGTTTTATCTGTAAATTCAGATAAGAATATAATAGGTATTTTAGGAAATAATGAGTCTGGTGTTTTTAATGGTTTATCTACTTTTTCTCAAATGTTAGACTCATCTTCAGACAATTTAAAAGATGTCACAATTGAAGACAGTGCAAATGCTAAATTTAGAGGTGTTGTTGAAGGTTTTTATGGTGAATATACACATGAAGAAAGAATGGATCTTATTCAATTCATGGGACCATTAAAAATGAATACTTATATTTATGGAGCAAAATTTGATGATTATCATAATGATAAATGGAGAGAACCTTATCCTGATACACAGCTTAAAGAATTGAAAGAATTAGTGGAAACAGGAAAAGAAAATAATATTGAAGTTGTATGGACTGCACACGTAGGTGGACATATTGAAATGGGTGATGATTCTGATTACCAAGCACTTGTCGCAAAATTTGATCAGTTATATAGTATTGGTGTTAGACAATTTGGATTATTTTATGATGATGCATGGACAGATAACACTCATTTGGTTGAATTTATCAATCGTTTATATAATGAGTATTTATCTAAAAAAGGCGATGTAAAAGATCTTATTTTCTGTCCACAATCATATAACTATCGTGATGCAGATGAAGAATATTTGAAAGAACTTGCTAACTTCCATGAAAGTGTACAAATTATGTGGACAGGGGATAGTGTTATTTCAGAAGTTACACCA
>CATOPA010000129.1 GCA_951801965.1 uncultured Erysipelotrichaceae bacterium
GCCTTTCAATATCCAAAAATGAAATCTTACCATTTAAAAATAAAGCATTAGCTTGCTCATTTGCTCCATTTAAAACACAAGGTAAAGAGCCACCAGTTCGACCAGCACGATAAGCAAGTTCCAAAGCATGAAATCTCTCAAAATCAGGCTTATAAAAATGTAATGAACAAATATCGGATAAAGAAAGATGCTCTCCTCCAATTAAAGGAAAACGTCGAGGATAAGTCAGAGCATATTGAATAGGTAATCTCATATCTGGTGTCCCTAATTGTGCAATAATTGCATAATCTTGATATTCAACCATTGAATGAATAATGCTTTCAGGATGAATAAGCACTTCAATTTGATCATAATCTACATCAAACAACCATTTGGCTTCCATAACTTCTAATCCTTTATTAAAAAGTGTAGCACTATCAATCGTAATCTTTGCTCCCATAGACCAATTTGGATGTTTTAATGCTTCTTGAACAGTGACGTTTTTCAGCTCTTCACGTGTTTTATTACGAAAACTTCCACCACTTGCTGTTAAAATAATTTTTGAAATATCTTTATGATTTTCTCCATTCATTGATTGAAAAATAGCAGAATGCTCACTATCAACTGGAAGCAAAGCAACACCATACTTTTTAATCAAAGGCATAATGATATGACCAGCAACAACTAATGTTTCTTTATTAGCTAGGGCAATATCTTTATGTGAACGAATAGCTTCAATTGTTGGTAGTAATCCAGCAAAACCAACAATAGCATTCAAAACAATATCTGCTTCTTTTAATGTTGCAATTTGAATCAATCCATCTTCACCATCATAAAAATGAATATGTGGATACTTTTGAGATAAGTAGACTTTATCATTTTGACTTTGTACACAAATGTGTTGAACATTTAAAACGGCTATCAATTCTTCTAACTTTGAAATATTATGACCAGCACTCATTGCAATAATCTCAAATTCTTTAGGATGTGCCCTTACTACATCAACACTCTGTGTACCAATTGACCCAGTTACTCCTAAAACAACAATTTTCTTCATATTATATCACCATCCAAGTCAAAATATGTAAAAGTATACCAAAAACAAGTGAATTAAATAATAATGAATCAAATCTATCTAAAATACCACCATGACCCGGAAAAATTTGAGAATAATCTTTAACCTCAAAAGTCCTTTTAATACTACTAAAAGTTAAATCTCCAACTTGTCCAGTAATCGTTAAAATAAGACATATACCAATCAAATAAATGATAGGAATTCCAATATGAATATATGACCCATAACAAACAGAAAGAACAGTTCCTAGCAAAATTCCACCTAGAGATCCTTCAATTGTCTTTTTAGGTGATAATCTTGGATTTAATTTATGTTTACCAAATTTCATACCTACAAAATAGGCTCCAGTATCTGTCGCAAAAGTTGCTATAGCCATAAGTAGAAGATATTCAAAACCATAATGTATTCTTAATTCATAAATCATATGAAGTCCCATAGATATCATAACACCAGCTAAAAAATAATAGCAAAGTCTTAAAAAATCCATATGATTATCAAACATACTACATCCTAAAAGAACAATTAGATAAATCATAATTGGAATATTAGATATAATGAGATTATTATCAAAGAAGACACAATAGTACATAAAAATGCCAACTATAGGATATAAATAAATGGGTGCTTTTGGTCGATCACAAATAGATAGCATTTCGAAAACTGCTCCACCAGTAATAAAAACAAGTAAATATTTATAAAATGCTCCACCTAAGATGACACATGGTAATATAACAGCAATCAGAACAAGTCCAGTTATAATACGCGTTTTCATTTTAAAACACCTCCAAATCTTCTTTCTCTGCCTTGATATATAGATATAGCACGATGTAAACATTCCTCATCAAAATCAGGCCACAAAGTTTCATCAAAAATAAATTCAGCATAAGCCAATTGCCAAGGTAAAAAATTAGAAAGTCTATACTCTCCACTACTTCTAATCAATAAATCTACAGGTGGTAAATCAGTTGTCATTAAATGCTTTTCAAAATAATCTTCAGTAATATCATCAAGGGAAATTTCTCCATTCTTATACTTTTCACAAATACATTTTGTTGTCTCAACAATCTCATCCCTACCACCATAAATAAAAGCGAAAGTTAAGATCAAACCTGTATTCTTTGATGTTTGAAAAACAGCATCTTTAATGATAGATTGTGTTTCTTGTGGGGACATTTCTAGATGTCCAATATAACGAATTTGTACGTTATTATCAATAAGTTCCTTTAAATAAAGATGAAAAAATTCTTTAGGAAGCTTAAATATATATTCTATTTCTTTTGTATCTCTTTTAAAATTTTCTGTAGAAAAAGCATAAACAGTCATTGCTTTAACACCTAATTGATTAGCTTCTAAAGCAAGACGACGAATAGTTTTTGTTCCTTCATGATGACCATAAGTTCTAGGCATCTTTCTTTGTTTTGCCCATCTTCCATTCCCATCCATAATAAAAGCAATATGTGTTGGAATACGAGTCATATCGATAGAGTGTTCTTTTTGCTTTCTTTTATTAAAAATCATGTTCTCACCTCATACTTTTAGTATTATAACACAATCTGTCATGCAAAGAAACAAAATAAAAAGCCTTGATAATAATTTCAAGACTTTTTGATGTTATACTTTCATTAAATCAGTTTCTTTTTCCTTTGTCAAAGTATCAATGATCTTTACATATTGATCAGTTAACTTTTGAACTCTTTCTTTACCTGCTTTTTCTTCATCTTCTGTTAAACCAGCTTTTTCAACATCATCATTTGCTGATCTTCTAATATTACGCAAAGATACCTTTGCTTCCTCTGCATATTTCTTTGCTAATTTAACATATTCTTTACGACGTTCTTCAGTTAAAGCTGGAACATTAATTCTAATCACTTCTCCATCATTTTGAGGTGTTAAACCAAGTTCAGCTTCATAAATTCCATGTTCAATATCTTTTAAAGTACTTTTATCGTATGGTTTAATCAAAAGCTGACGACCTTCAACAACTGAAATACCAGCAACTTGATTTAATGGTGTTTTCTCTCCCCAATACATCACTGTCACACGATCTAACATAGTAGGATTAGCACGACCAGTTCTTACAGTTGAAAGTTCACCTTTAAATGCATCAATAGATTTTTCCATTCTTTCTTTTGTTTCTTCTATTATCAAATTAAGCATTTTCTTCTCCTCCTTTTGAAATAATAGTTCCTATTTCTAAACCTTCACAAGCTTTAGCAATGTTACCATCTTCTTGCATATTAAATACACATAAATCTATACCATTATCTTTACACAAAGTAATAGCAGTTTGATCCATAATATGTAAATCTTTGTTTAAAACGTCTAAATAAGTCATAGAATCATATTTTATAGCATTAGGATCAACTTTTGGATCAGCAGAATAAACACCATCCACACCATTCTTTGCCATTAAAATAACGTCAGCATTCATTTCAGCAGCACGAAGTGCAGCAGTTGTATCAGTTGTAAAGAATGGACTTCCAGTTCCTGCACCAAAAATAACAATTCTTCCTTTCTCTAAATGACGTACAGCACGTCTTCTAATATAAGGTTCAGCAACTTCTTTCATATCAATAGCAGATAATAATCTTGTATCAACACCTATTGTTTCTAATGCATTTTGTAAAGCCATTCCGTTCATAACAGTCGCTAACATTCCCATATAATCTGCTGCTGCTCTTTCCATACCCATATCACTACCAGTTTTACCACGCCAAATGTTTCCACCACCACATACAATAGCAATTTCAACACCAAGATCTTTAGCATCTTTAATTTGTCTTGCTATATCAGCAACAACAATAGGATTAATCCCAAATCTTTCTTCACCAGCTAAAGCTTCACCACTCAATTTTAATAAAACACGATTATATCTCATATAATTCTCCTTCTATTTACAAGAAAAGGGCACAAAAAGTGTCCTCCCCATACTATTTAATTATTTAGCCATTTGAGCAGCAACTTCTTCTGCGAAGTTTTCTTCTCTTTTTGCCATACCTTCTCCAACTTCAAAACGTACCATTTCTAATACTTTTCCATTTCCTAAGTATTGAGCAACTGTTTGGTCTCCATCTTTAATAAATGCTTGATCTACTAAGCACATTTCTTTTAAGTTTTTATTCAAACGACCTTGTACCATTTTTTCAATAATATTTTCTGGTTTTGGTTTAGCACTCTGTGCATTTTCTTCTAATGCTTGAGCTTTTAATACGTTTAACTCTCTATCTAATACTTCTGCAGGAATAGCACTTCTATCAATATATTGTGGATTGATAGCAGCAACTTGCATTGCAATATCCTTAGCTTTTACATCATCAGCTTGAGCAACTTTTACTAATGCTGACATTTTTCCACCCATGTGTGAATATGAACCGAAAACTTCATCATCAGCTTTTGTTAAAACAGTAAATCTTCTAAAGCTTAATTTTTCACCAATCTTACCGCTTTTTTCAGCAATAAGAGTTTCCAAATCTTTACCATCAACATCTAACTTCAAAGCAGTTTCCATGTCTGCTGGTTGATTTGTTACAATTGTTTTTGCAACTGTTGCAACCATTTCTTGGAATTCAGCATTTTTAGCAACGAAGTCTGTTTCAGAATTCACTTCAACAATAGCTGCAGCATTTCCATCAATAACAAATGCAGTTAACCCTTCAGCAGCAATACGATCTGCTTTCTTTGCAGCTTTAGCAATACCTTTTTCTCTTAACCAATCAAATGATTTTTCTAAATCACCATCACATGCTTCTAATGCTTTCTTACAATCCATCATACCAGCACCAGTTTTTTCACGTAATTCTTTTACTAATTTTGCACTAATTGCCATTTTTTTATCCTCCATTATTTTTTTAAAAAAGGGATAGACTCATAAGCCTCCCTTTAAAATCACTATGCTTCAGTTTGTTCTTCTTTAACTTCAGCTGGTTTGCTTACTTCAGCGTTTCTGTTATTTTTAGGACGTCCAGCATTTTTATATCTAGGTCCTCTTGGTTTGCTTTCTTCAACAGAAGCAACAGCATCATTCATAGATACTTCTTTATCATCTTCATCTTTAACATATGCTACAGTTAAAGGTTCACCTTTAGCTTCACAAACAGCATCAGCCATAGCTGCTACAATTAACTTCACTGCTCTGATTGCATCATCATTAGCTGGAATAACATAATCAACTTCATCAGGATCACAGTTTGTATCAACAATACCAAATACAGGAATTCCTAAAATTTTTGCTTCTGCAACTGCATTATGTTCAACTTTAGGATCAACTACGAACAATGCATTTGGTAATCTTCTCATTTCTTTGATACCACCTAAGTTCTTTTCTAACTTAGCTTGTTCTTTTTTCATTAAGATAGCTTCTTTTTTAGTGAATAAATCAAAAGTCCCATCTTCTTCCATTTTTTCTAATTCTTTTAATCTTCTAATTCTCTTTTGAATTGTTTTAAAGTTAGTTAAAGTTCCACCTAACCAACGAGAATTTACATAGAAACTTCCTGATCTTTCTGCTTCAGTTTGAACAGCTTCTTGAGCTTGTTTCTTTGTTCCTACAAATAAAACTTTTCCACCTTTAGCAACAATATCCATTAAAGCTGCATAAGCTTCATCAATTTTATCAGATGATTTCTTTAAATCAATGATATAGATATTATTTCTTGCTGTAAAGATATATGGAGCCATCTTAGGAT
>CATOPA010000130.1 GCA_951801965.1 uncultured Erysipelotrichaceae bacterium
GACATGATGATGGCACTGGAGATTTCTCTAGAAGTAAAAAGGATTCATTCTACTGGTATAAAAAAGTCATTGAATCTCAAGGTGAAGATTTAGATTAAAAGAAT
Organism: uncultured Erysipelotrichaceae bacterium; assembly: GCA_951801965.1. Lineage (GTDB taxonomy): Bacteria > Bacillota_I > Bacilli_A > Erysipelotrichales > Coprobacillaceae > CATOPA01. Next base: position 105 of record CATOPA010000130.1, read on the forward strand.
GGATAGTTATCAAAAAGGTAAAACTTATATCTTAGGATACAGTGCCTAAAGGATATTAAAGCATTGAATTATAAATGATAATTTAACAATTAAACTTTATCATAAAAAATAAGGGAGAAGCTACTCTATGTAACTTCTCCTTTTGATATTATTATTCCTCTTGAAGTTTATCTGGGTCTACACCACCATTGAAATGTAGTGCATATTCTGTTATTTTACAGATGGATACACCACCATCTTTATTGATATATTTTATTTGCTCTTTATCAGTTCTTGCTAAGATAAGATATCCGTTTTCTAAGTGACCTGTTTCAAACTTGAATATATACTCATCTATTTTTTTGAGTTTACCTTTTTGAGAAGGACCTCCTTTATCAGAAAAATAATAAGCATTGTTTTTGAAGTCTACACTGACTGAATCAAAAATGTTGCCTTCAAACACGAAAGATAAGGAATCACCATATGTTGTCACTTCATACTTAGGACATATGTAATATCCTATAGAAATACCTATTAAGAAAATCATTGAGTAAATAAAGATAGCAGTTGCTTTAGATTTTTTTTTCATAAAACCCCTCCTTTTCTTTATAATATCGAATAGATATGGAATATATGTGAAACTATCAATGTAGTTGGTACAACTAATAATAGAATTTTTAGTATATGTCAACAAAAATAGCATAATATCATTTTTCTTTTTTTTGAATAAGCGTATATTAAAAATCATAAAATGTATTTATCTTGTAATTTTGTTATAATATAAATGAGAACTATTTTTTTTAACGAACATAAAAAGATTGAGATTATTGAGATAGTTATTATTTATTAAATAAACCCTTATTGAATTTTATATTCAACAAGGGTTTCAATAATTTTTATTTAGCTATGTTTTTCTCTTTTTAACATCTCTTCATAACTAAACATACAACCGCAATAATTTTGTCTATACATATTGTATTCTTTTGTCATTTGTGTAGACTTTAAATAACCATTATTCTTTTTAAAGTCAGCATACAAGAAACGAGGTGCATCACTTTGCCACTTCTCTCCAATTTGGTTAATCCATTGACTATTTTTATGAGGAGAGACACTTAAAACAGTTGTCCAATAATCATAATGATTAATTTTAGCATAATCAAAAGTTCTTCTCATTCTTAAATGATAACAAAGCTGACAACGCAAACTTCCTTCGGGAAATTCTTTTAATGGATACATATGACTCATCCATTCACTATGATTATATGGATCTTCAATGACTCTAATATCTTGTTGAAAATCAGAATTAAATCTTTTGATAAAGGATAAAAGTTCTTGAAATCTTCTTTGATATTCTTGAGGTGGATAAATATTAGAATTAGAATAATATATAGTGATATTAAAATGACCACATAATTCTTTTAAAACATTGCTAGAACAAGGGCCACAACAAACATGTAACAATAAACTTGGTTTTGTGCCTTCAATTTTTTTTAATTCTTCTTGAAGCTTTAAATCGTAATTGATTTTCATTATTGAATAAACATACAATCACCAAAAGAGAAGAAGCGATATTTTTCTTCTACAGCATGATGATATGCTCTCATAATATAATCTTTATCAGCAAAAGCACTAATCAGCATCAATAATGTTGACTTAGGTAAATGGAAATTTGTAATTAAAGCATCAATAGCTTCAAATTGATATCCTGGATAAATAAAGATATTTGTGCTTTCTTGCGTTGCTTTAAACATTCCATATTTTTTATAATTGGCTTCAAGAGTTCTTGTTGATGTCGTTCCAACACTAATAATACGTTGATGGTTGCGTTTAGCCTCATTTAATTTTTGTGCAACAGCTTCATCAATCATATAAAATTCACTATGCATATGGTGATCATTCACATCATCAACTTTAACAGGACGAAAAGTTCCCAAACCTACATGGAGTGTCACATCTAAAATTTCAACACCCTTGGCTTTAATCTTTTCAATAATCTCATCAGTAAAATGCAACCCAGCAGTAGGGGCTGCCGCACTACCTTCGATTTTTGCATAAACAGTTTGATAGCGTGAAGAATCATGAAGTTTTTCTTTAATATAAGGTGGTAAAGGCATTGTGCCTAATTGATCAAGAATTTCATAAAAAATTCCATCATAAATCATTTTAAAAAAACGAATACCTTCTTCACCAATAGAAGTACATTTGGCTTTTAAGGAACCATCGCCAAAAGTAATGACTGTATTAAGTTTAACAATTCTTGCATTTCCTACCAAACATTCCCATACATCATGACCATGATCTTTTAATAATAAAACCTCTACATGTCCATTTGTTTCTTCTTTAACTCCATAAAGTCTTGCAGGAATAACTTTTGTATTATTACGCACAAGAATATCACCTTCATGTAACTTATCAATAATATGATAGAAGTGTGTATCTTCAATTGTTTTTGTTTGTCTATCCAATATCATTAAACGGGAAGTTTCTCTTTTCTCTAATGGTGTTTGAGCAATCAATTCTTCTGGTAAATGATAATCAAATTCACTTATTTTCATTTAAAATGCCCTCTCATAAACATCTCTGCCATATTTATTTAAAAATTCTTCTTTAAAATCTAGCAGTCTATCTTCTTGAATAGCTTGTCTTATATCTTCGCTTAATTGTAATAAAAATGCAACATTATGAATAGAAAGCAAGCTTTTTCCAAAGATCTCATCACATTTATGCAAATGTCTTAAGTAAGCACGAGAATAATTTTGACAAGTATAACAATGACACTCTTCATCAACAGGTGAAAAATCATATTTATATTTTTCGTTATTAATATTGATACGTCCATGATGTGTCATTAAAGCACCATGTCTTGCAACTCTTGTTGGTAAAACACAATCAAACATATCAATACCTCTAATAGCTCCTTCGATGAGATCAATAGGATTTCCGACTCCCATCAAATAACGAGGCTTATCATCGGGCAACCATTTGATAGCATCATCAATCATCTTATACATAACATCTTTCGGTTCACCAACACTAGTTCCTCCAATAGAATAGCCAGGAAAATCCATCTTTACGAGTTCTTTTGCACTCAGTTCTCTTAAATCTTCAAATTCTCCCCCTTGAACAATACCAAATAAAGCTTGATTCTTTCTTTGGTGGGCATCCTTTCCTCTTTTTGCCCATCTTAAAGTTCTTTCTACACTTTTTTTCATATAATCATGTGTGCAAGGATAGGGAGCACATTCATCAAAGCTCATAATGATATCAGCTCCAAGATCATTTTGTATTTGAATAGATTTTTCTGGTGATAAGAAGAGTTTCTTCCCATCAACAATACTCTTAAAAGTGACCCCTTCTTCTTCGATTTTTCTTGTTTTCCCTAAAGAAAATACCTGAAATCCACCACTATCAGTTAAAATAGGTCCATCATAATTCATAAATTGATGCAATCCACCAGCCATTTTCACAACATCTTCACCAGGTCTTAGCCATAAATGATAAGTGTTTGCAAGAATGACCTGCGAATTCATTTCTTTTAATTGTTCGGGAGAAATTCCTTTCACCGTCGCAAGTGTTCCCACAGGCATAAACATAGGGGTCTCTACATCACCATGAGGAGTATGCAAAATTCCATACCTTGCGCCAGATTGTTGACAAACGTGTTTTAATTCATACCAAAAACCTTCCATGATTTCACCTCTTTTTCGCAAAAAACATTATACATGATTCTATATATAAGTTCAAATAGAAAAGTAAAATCTCTAAGGTATGAATGAAATATTGTAGACATAAAGTATAAGATATGAGATAGTATTTATAGAGGTGAAAATGATGAAAAAATACAAAGCAATAATTTATGATATTGATGGAACAGTTTTAAACACACTTAATATGAATATGTATCCATTAATGAAGATCATTAAAGAGGAAACAGGAGAAGATTGGACATTTGAAGATGTTTTGAAATTTGCTGCTTATCCTGGTATGAAAGTTATGGAAGAGTTAAATGTGAAGGATAAAGAAAAGACGTATGCAAGATGGGTTCAATATGTGAATGAGTATGAAGAAGGGGCAACACTCTATGATGGTTTTGAAGAAGTTTTCAAAACTTTCCAAGAACAGCATATCATACAAGCGGTCGTTTCAGCAAAAACAAAAAAACAATATCAAATAGATTTTGTTGATAAAGGATTAGACCAATATATGGAAGTGGCTATATTGGCTGATGATACTAAAAAGCATAAACCAGATCCAGAACCACTATTAGAATGTATAAAAAGGCTAAATATAGATGTTGAGGATGCGATTTATATAGGTGATGCTTTTTCTGATTATCAAGCTTCACTCAATGCTCATATGGATTTTGGATATGCAAAATGGGGGAGTGTTTCTAGTCAGGGAATAGATAATCCTGACTATGTATTTGCAACACCATTAGAATTATTAGAATTGGTAAAATAGAAGAAAATATGAAAAAAGAGGAGATGTAACAATAATGGCTACATCTCTTTTGAATTTTGTTATCAAACTAAAAAGATAAGACTTTTATAATATCTTCTTCATTTTCTACATCAAAGATATGAATCGTTAATTCATTTAACTGTTTTTCTGTACTTCTTTGTATCTGTAACTCTATCTCTGGTGTTAATGAACCCAATTTTTGTTTAAGCAACTGAACTAAAGTATTGACTAAAGTTTTCATCTTGCCATCATTAAAACCTAAAATTTTTCCCTTCATCTCACCTTCTGCTAGACCAATGATCTTTCCTTTAGCTAAACCTTCTAATCTTCCTTTGTTTCTAATATTGTCCATGATTTCACACATCTCTCTTTTTCCCTCCTGGTTCTCTTTATAATATTTCACTCTGTTTCTTAAGACTTCATAATACATATCATCTGCCTTATCACATATAAAGTCATGCATCAATCTTCCTAAATGACTTTCTTCCTGTATACTTGCATTGACATATATTATCTCTGTTCCATCTTTAAACTTATCTCCTGTTTCTTTGATGACTCTATCAATATGATAGATAGGTAATCCTTTCTTTAAGATATCTTCCTCTGTTATAAAGATAACTATGACTGATGGAATTTCATTCCATCTCTTTCCTTTCTTAAAGACATAACTATCTATAAGACTCTGATGATATCTGGCTCTTTGTGGAACAGCTCCTTGACTTTGTCTTTGGACTTCTACATTGATATAATGATGATCTTCTGTTTTGACAAGAACATCTATCTGTATATCTCTGCCATGAAGATTCTTAAAAGGATACTGATTCTCATAAGAAACAATGTCTACATGTTCATTGAATATAAGAGATAAAAGAAGTTCAAGACAGTCTTTATCTTTAAAGACAATATTCATAAAATCATCATCAATTAAACGAAGCTTAGAGATAGCTTCAAGATAATCATTATGTACTGCTGAAAAAATACTGAACACCCCATTTCTATATCATATAGGGG
>CATOPA010000131.1 GCA_951801965.1 uncultured Erysipelotrichaceae bacterium
CTTTTCACCTTTCAATCTTCCTTCATCAATTATAGCACATCCCACACTCTTGTTCATCATTTTTATTTGATGATTCACAAATATATATATTTTCCCTTCATCATTTTTTAATAGAAAACGTATAACCTTATTTGCTAATCTGCTATCTAAATGTGACAAAGCCTCGTCTAAAATAATGACATCATACTCTTGGCAAAGAACACGTATCAATGCAACTATTTGTCTTTCACCTTGAGACAAAGGTGCTCCATCTTCTTGTAAAAGATAATGTCTTTTTTCAAAAAGTTCCTCTTTAGAAAATGCCTTTAAATATTTTTTGACTTTCTTTTCATCATCGCATAAAAAATTATCCCATAAACTTAAATGTAAAAAAGTAGGTGTATCATTGAGATAACCAATACGTCGATATAATGACTGATTGTCAATATTTCTCAATTCTTTTTGATTAATATAAATATCACCTGTATAATGATAATCATACCCCAATAATAACTTCAGCAATGTGGATTTTCCACTTCCCGTTTTTCCTTTTAACCACAAGTGATGGTGAATCGTTAAATCAATATGTTCTAATAATGGCAAAGAATAACCATATGCATAACTTACGTTATCAAAAACAATAGATGTAATCTTTTCATCTATTTTTTCTTTTTCTTCAATTCTTATATCTTCTTTTTCAAAAATCTTATACTTCTCATAAATCAAAGACATTTGCTGATAATCAGCAAAGAAGAAAATGACTTGAATAAGTGGTGTCACACTATATGATACTAACATATAAAACATCATAAGCTGACCAATTGTTATAATATTTTTTTGAAATTGATAAACTCCTAAAAGCATAATAAAAACATAAAAGAAAATAACAATATAATGTATTGATATTTGAATTTGATTAAGCATTAATCCTTCCTTTTCTTTAGGAATAGACTCATCTAAAAACAGACGATAACTTCTTTCTCTTTGACGCTTCAATAAAAAATGTCTTTTCAACAAAAATTGATTTTCTATCAATTCTAAAAGATGATGCTGATAAACAAAGTAAGCCTCTAAATATTTCTTATGTAATTTTTGTAAAGCTTTTAATCGAGACAATGTAAAACCACCAATAATCAAAAACATTATACATATACATACACCCATTAAAGCATCAATAAACATCATCCCAATCATAAAAATCACTAAAGAAAGTCCATCTAAAAAAACTCTTTCAAAACAAGTGACACTCATTTCACTAAGATCAAATAAGCTTAATAGCTCACTTTGAAGATATCCTTTATCCTGTTCAAAAAATGAAAGAGGCAATTCCAACATATTCATTGAAGACTGAAATACATAATCTTCATCTAATATTCTTTTTAAGGCCAGTGTTTCCTTGTTCTTTTGACTTTCTAAATGATTTTTTATCATCTCACTTAATCCATATGCCCCACATATTATCATAACATAAAAAAATTTTGTATCTTGATGAATATCATCAATAAAAAATTGAAAAAAATAACTGCTGGCATATCCCAATAGGGATATTAAAATGCCTTTCCATATCAGTTTTTTCATAGGTGTATGATAAGATAAAAATGTTTCCTTTAAAAAGTCAAAGTATGTCTTATATCCTTTTTCTGGTACTCTACCAACATGTAAAATAGATATAAACATCATTCCATAATTTTCTAAAAGTTCTTCTTCATAAATAGTCATTAATCCCCTTGCAGGATCCCCAATAATATACATACTCTCTTTCACTTCATAAAGAACAACAAAATGCCCAATACCATTATAAACCATATAAAGAATACAAGGATATTGATTATTTTGACAAACATCTAAAAGTGATGCTTGATATGCTTTGGCTTCAATTTGATATTTTTTTAGACATTCTATCATTCCTTTGATTGAAATACCAAATTGATTGAGTCGTGCATTTTTCTTTATCCTTTTGATTTCTTCCTTAAATCCAAAATACTTCAAAATCATAGAAATGCAATAAGCTCCACAAGCTTTTTCTTCATCTTGTAACTCTATTGGATATTTGTGCATATAAAAACCCCCTTATTTATATATACAAAAAAATAAAGGGATTTTCTTTTTTTATAAGTATTTTTTTAAAATTTTGTTTAATTGACTTATCAATTCATCAACATGTTCTTTTTCAATAATAAAAGGTGGCAACATTCTTATGACATTTTCTCCAGCACTGACAACAATAATACCAGCATCCAATAAAGATTGAATCACAGGCTTTACTGGAATTTTTAAAACAAGTCCTTGCATAAGTCCTAACCCTCTACGAGAATCAACGATATCAAATTCTTCTACAACTTTATCAAGTTGAGAAATCAAATATTGTGAAACATCTTGAACATGTTCTAGCATATTTTCTTTATTAAGAATATCAAAGACAGTTTTTACTGCCATACATACAAATGGATTTCCTCCATAAGTGCTCCCATGATCGCCTGGTTCCATAGCTTTCGCATACTTTTTGTTTGCTACAAAAGCGCCAACTGGAACACCTGCACCAATTCCTTTTGCCAAACATACAATATCTGGTAAAATATCAAATTGTTGATATGTCATCATTGTTCCAGTACGTCCCATACCACATTGAACTTCATCTAATATCAAACAAATATCATACTCATCACAAAGATTTCTTAAATCTTTTAAAAATTCTTTCTCACAAAGATGAAGTCCCCCTTCACCCTGTAATGGCTCAACAATAATAGCAGCAGTTCTTTCATTAATATATGCTTTTACACTATCTATATCATTTAATTTCGCATAATGAACCCCCTCAATCAAAGGACCAAATGCCTCTTGATAATGAGGATTTCCTGTCAATTTAACTGCTCCTGTAGAACGACCATGAAAAGAATGATGAAATGAAATAATTTCACTATCTGCACAATGATGCTTTAAAAAATAATATTTTCTCGCAAGCTTCAATGCACCTTCTATTGCTTCTGTTCCAGAATTACAAAAGAAAACAGCATCTAATTGTGTCGCATCTTTGACTGCTTGTGCGGCTTCAATTGATATAGGTGTATAAAAATAATTTGAAACATGCATAAGTGTATGAAGCTGATTCTGTAATGCATTTATGTATGGTTCATAACAATGTCCAAATGAGTTAACACCTATTCCTGAATAAAAATCTAAATATTTTTTTTCATTTGTATCATACAAATAAACACCTTGACCTCTTTTTAAAAGAATATCATATCTTCCATATGCTCTTAAAAAAGCCCCCTGCCCCTGTTGAAACAAATCCATAATTCTTCCTCCTCTATAATATATTTCTCATAATATCAATCTGTCTATTTCATAAAAATGAAGTATTTTAACATATCATTTTTTACATGAGTTATTTAATAAAATTATTATAATCATTTTTATCAATAAGACAAGGGCATTTTAGAGAAAATCTCATCACTGATAACTATAAATTCTTTAATAATCATATTATTTAACTTCTCTTAAAACGCTGAATACAATACTTTCACTTAAAAATAATCATATTTATGAAAAGAGTTTTATCTGACTAGCATATACTATTTATGGTGATATTATGAAATATATGTTTAAAAGAATTAATTCAACCCTTTCCATTCTCTTATTCACTTTAATTTTTCTTATTATTCATTACCATCTCTTTTAATCAATAAGCGTCAAATATTTCAATACCTCTATAGTAATACCATTATTTTTTAAATAAATTCTCGTTTATTTCCTAATAGATTTATGCTATACTTTCTCAAAATAGCTTAAAGACTATGGAGGATTGTATATGGAAAACAACAAAATATACACAATGAAATTTTCTAAAGTTTACCCACTGCTTATCCAAAAAGCCGAAAGAAAAAATCGAACAAAGCAAGAAGTTAATACCATTATTTTTTGGTTAACTGGTTATAATGAAAATGATTTGATACAACATATTCAAAACAATGTTGACTATAAGACTTTTTTTGATACAGCACCTTGTATTCATCCAAATCACAAAATGATCAAAGGGACTATCTGTGGCATTCGTATTGAAAATATTGATGATCCTACCATAAAATTGGTGAGATGCTTAGATAAACTCATTGATGAATTAGCCAAAGGAAAAGATATGGAAAAAATTTTAAGAAAATGATAATTTTGAATTTTATCAGCAAAATACTTACCATTTTACAAATATCATACAAAGGACAGCTAATGAAAAAGCTGTTCTTTTTCCTCATTTGCAAAAATTTCTTTACTATTTTTTCAGAAAATTTATTTTTCAAAAAAAGAGAAGCCTTAAAACTTCTCAATAACATTATTTTTTTAACATATATCCACATTGTGGACAAACTTCTTCATTCTTCACTTCATGACCACAATTTGGACAATAACTTTTTATATTATCTTGAATAATCTCACTATTTTGTTCTGATTCAAAATATTCATCTATCTGATTGATTTCAATGATTTCTTCATCTTTTTTCTTCTTTTTTATAAAATAGAAGAGTGTCCCAGCAACAATGATAGCACCAAGTACAACATAAACAATAATCATAGAAAATGACGAAGATATCTGAGAAGTTAATACTATATCATCAGAAAATCCGTTTGCTGATAATTCCAACAAGTCAATAGTTACTGTATTTCCATCAACCTTTCCAACATTACAAGTCACTTTCCCTGGCATTTTTATAGTTAAATTCATTTCCATTCCAAGCTTTTTTAATCGTGAAACAGAATAACCTAAATCCTCTACATCTAAATCTGATGAATTGAAAGAATCCATAGGAAAAGTCATTTCAAGACAATCCTTTCCATCAATTTTTGTTTCTCTCACAACAACATCATCTAGTTCTTGTGATTTTGCTTCTACAGAAACTCCAACCCATTTTGAACCATCTAACTTTTTTTCGATTGGTATTACCTTAGCGTCTTTTAATTCCTCTACATCTAAAAGCTCGTCTTTCATCTCCTCAACATAATCTTCAGCAGACATCTCAGCCATAGCAAACAATTCTTCTTCAGCCAAGAGTTCCATATTAAGATCTACTGTTTTATCAGCTTTAACTTCTATATTGAGATTTAACTTCATACATCCTGTCAATGCAAGAGCAACAAAAGCAACTGATAATATTTTTATTATTTTTTTCATAATGTTCTTTCCCCTTTCATATTTTATTTTATCATAATTTATCAAGTGTTTCATTATTAAAAAAATGCATTTTTTTAAATTTATAGTCTCTACAAATTTTTTTCAAAAATATCTTTACAAAAGGTATAAAATCCTATATAATCATACTTGCCTAATCGATAAGGTTGATATGGCGTGCGTGGTGAAGTGGTTAACACACTAGATTGTGGCTCTAGCATTCGCAGGTTCGATTCCTGTCGCACGCCCCAGATAGTCAATAACGCTCTTTATAAGAGCGTTTTTTTATATTATATCTATGACTTCTTAATCTCTTCATGGAAGGAACTTTATGACTCATCTATAAATATAAAATATATTGATTTTTATTATCATCCCATAAGCTCAAAAAAAGTGAGATTGT
>CATOPA010000132.1 GCA_951801965.1 uncultured Erysipelotrichaceae bacterium
AGAATATGCTTCAAGATGTAAGGATGTCTTATCAAATAAAAATATTGAAATATTAGAAGAAGTGATTACTCAAATGAAACAAAAGGGTGAAGTTTCATATAAAATTCATGTGAAAGTTTCATTAAAAATAACAAATGATTGTCAAGGGATCGCAAGAGTTTGGTTACCTATTCCTATTGAATATGCGCAAATTAAAGATGTACATATTATCAATATTAATCCCAAACCAACTCTTATTAATGATAATGATGTAACACATAGAAGTGTTTATTTTGAAGCAGATGTGAGTAAAAATAAAGAGTTTAGCGTGGAATATGAATTCATTAATCATATGACTTATAGACAGTTGGATCCACAAATTGTGACAGATGAACATCCAGATATTTGCTTAAATGAAGAGCAGCCACATATTGTTTTTTCGCCATATTTAAAAAATTTAGCGAAAGAAATTGTAGGTGATGAAACAAATCCTTTATTGAAGGCAAAAAAGATATATGAATATATAACAAGTCATGTGATGTATTCCTTTATGAGACAGTATATCACACTTCCATTAATTGCTGAGTATGCAGCAACATCTTTAAAAGGGGATTGTGGTGTACAAGCATTACTTTTTATAACTTTATGTAGAATTGTTGGTATTCCAGCTTCATGGCAAGCAGGATTATATGCACCTAAAGAAATAATTGGGAATCATGATTGGGCGAGATTTTATATTGCTCCATATGGTTGGTTGTTTGCTGACTGCTCATTTGGAGGTTCAGCCTATCGTCAAGGTTCAACACTCAGAAGAGAGTTCTATTTTGGACACTTAGATCCATTTAGAATTGTAAGTGCAAGTAAATTTCAGGGAGATTTATATCCACTCAATCAGTATACACGTCGTGATCCATATGATCATCAAACAGGTGAGGTAGAAATGATGGATAGAGCACTTCATCAAGATGAATATGAAATGTCACAAACAATTATTGAAATTTGTGAAGTTTCTCCTCAATGATGAGATTTTAATAATGTATTCATATGATATTCATTTTTACATTTTATAATGATTTTGGGTGATAGAAATGGATAGAATTGAAAAAAGACTTATCTTTTTGTATTCATTAAGAAAGAAGAAAGTTGATGAGCTTTTATGTGAGTATGGATTAAAGTATGAAGATTATCAAATTATTAGAGCTTTAAGATATGTTGATGGGGCATCTGTAGAAGATATTACAGAAGAAGTAGGGCGTCATTTAACATCTGTACAATTTATCTTACAGCATCTTATAGATAAGGGATATATAGAAAGGAATGCTGATAAAATTTATTTAACAGATGCAATTAAAAAGATATATCCTCAAATAAGAAAGATTGTTAAAGCTGCTGATGAAGAAGTGATATCACATTTGGGATACAAAGAACTTGATCAGCTTATTAATAAGCTAGATAAAATGATAGAATATTATGAATAAAAAGGAGCTCATTTTGATGTGCTCCTTTTTTAGTTTGAATTTTTTAAATTATGACATATTCTTGAAAGACATTCTAAGATAGCTATTGTTGGAACTTGTGAAGTTAAATTCATTGTACCTAACATATGATCAGAAATATAATAAGATAAGTTAGCATTAGCAACTCTAGCTAGAGTAGAATTTGAAGTATTTGTTATTGAAATCACTTTGTTATGAGATATTTTTTCATTTTCAATAAAGTCTATAATATCCTCTTGCTCGCCAGAAACAGAAATAATAATAAAGCAGATGTTTTGATTTATATGATCAGAAATATGATACAAAGGTGTATTGAGAGGATCATCAATATACATAGAAAGAGAAACCAAGGTATTAAAAAGATAAGCACCGTATTGAGCAGCAATACCAGATGCCCCTAACCCCATAAAGACAAGTAAATCAGAGTCAACAATAATATTTGCCATTTTATGGAGTTCATCTTGAAAGTTTTGTGTGCTTATTTTTTTTAAGAAAGAAATATTTTCAACCTGATTAAAAGCTGTTTGTTTAAATTGTGGTTGAGCTGAATTTTCAATATATTGACGTAACTTAAACTTAAATTCAGAATATCCTTCACACTCAAATTTCTTGCAAAAACGCAAAATTGTTGAAGTGGACACATTTGTAGCATAAGCAAGTTCACGAATACGCATATAAATGACTTTATCATAATGTGTACAAATATATTTATATATATGTGTATCTATTTCTTCTAGTTCAACTTGGTATGGTAAAAATAGCATAAAATCTCTCCTTATTATTTTAATTTTAACATAAAGGAGAGAAGTAATCAAAACAAATAGGACTATGATTTCAAAAAAAACAAGTTGTTTTTTTAAGACACAAATTTTAATTTATCAAACATATAACTAAGATAAGATGAACTATATACAAATATAATTTCCATGATATGATAAATTTAAGAATAATTCAATAAACTGATAGAACAATAAAAAATTTGAATTATTGAAAAGCAAAATGATTTTATGATAAAGAAATTCAAACTTTATCAAAAATGAGTAAAGCTTATGAAGACAATGGAATTGGTGTAAATGTCTTACCATTGTTTTTTATAATAAAGAAGGAGGGATAAATAAGGAAAGTCATAAGATATGTAAGTCAAAAAAAATAGGAGGGAAAAAGATGAGAAAAAAACTAACTTACAAATTATCAAAACTAGGAATTGCATGTTTTATTATGTTGTCATTATTGATTCCGGTTTATGCTGTTGATAGTCAAGAGAGTATTGACGCATTTACAGATCAAATGACAAAGGTTGAAAATTTAGATTTTAGTAATGTAAAAAAACTTTCAGATGTGAGAGAAGTCGTTGTTTATGCAAGACACTTATATGATAGCTTATCTCAAGCTGATCAAGAGACTATTGATGAAGCAAAGACAACAGCATTGGCAGAAGCAGAAGCAAAAGTTTTAAATTTATGGATAGAGGAACTCTTACCATTTGATTCATTTGCGGATAGTGGTATGGCATGGGTTATAGATGAACAATATGAATCACTTGTTGATAAACTTGATGAAGCAACAGTAGAGTCATTAGTTCCTCAATATGAAAAGTTAGAAGAATTTTATGAAAATGTTGTGCCAAAACTTCAAGCACAAAAAAGAAATGATTATGCAAAAGCAATGGAAGTTGAAAAAATCATTAGTAATATGCAAGTGTTAAAGTTATCTGATAAAAAAGAAGCAGAAGCTGCAAGAAAAGCATATGATCAATTAACTGGTCTTCAAAAAGCTTATGTAACAAATTATGAGCTATTAAAAGAGGCAGAAAATAATATAGCAAAATGGGAAAACAAAGCTCTTCCTCATACAGCACCAAAAAATATTGTTTATTCAGGGACAAGATCATCTACATATGGTCCTGGAACACCTTGGTTATCTGTGAAACAATGGGAATCAGTAATTAATGACATGAAAACATATTTCCCAAATTCAGAGTCTACAATGGTTTGGATTATTGGGTCATTAAGTGGTAGTGGTGTGAATTTAGAATTTGCAAGACCAAGCTGGTTAACAGATGAATGGTTAGCAGAAGAATCTTATCGTAGTTTAGATAATATTAAGTTTAGTGAGCCTACAAGAGAAGGGCATGAACCTCATGAAACATATTTTGATGCATTTGATAAATTAGGAGTAAAAGTTTATCTTCAAGTAGAATCAGGATATTCTGATATGAGAACATTAATGGATATTATCATGAAAGAGTATGGACACCATGAATGTATTGCTGGATTTGGTGTTGATGTAGAATGGTATTGGGGAGTCAGTGAAGATGCTGGATTACCAGTTACTGATGACTTGGCTGAATTATGGGATACACATTTAAAATCGATTGATAAAGATTATCGTATGTTCTTGAAACATTATAATACTAATTTCTTACCTGCAACTTATCGTAGTGATATCTTATTTGTAAATGATAGTCAAAGTTTTGGAAGCATGAATGGTGATGCTTTAGGACAATATGATGAAAATATTGATGATGTTTTAGGTTTTATTCCAGAGTTTAAGTGTTTTGCTGATACTTTTGCTCCAAATGATGTGATTTACCAAATTGGTTATAAACCAGATAGAATGTGGTATTATACTTTAAACGATTCTGTTATTCAGTCTTTAGGAGAAAAACTTGCTGAAGTCACTGATCAAAATTGTGGTATTGCATGGGTAGACTTTACATTAAAAGATAACTTAACATTCCCACAATTAGTAGATAATACTAAGAAGTTATCAAATATTAAAGAGCTTGTTGGATACTTTAGAAATGGTGGATCAAATATGGTAGGTAAAAGATTTGCCAATGATGAAGCAACATTGAGAGATGCTTTATTTGTAAAACGAGTAAATGAATTGATAGAAGGATTAAGTACTAAAGAGCAAAGAGAATTATGGGCTATGTTTACGAGTGATAATGATAAAAAAGCTCTTACAGGATTTAGTGATGCACAAGCTAAAGCTATTGATATAAGAATTGCTCATCTTCCTGAAGTTTTAAGAGAAAAAGATGTTGAAACTGTTAAAGAATTAGAAGCAGACTTCAATAAATTATCTTTGGAAGAAAAGGAAAAGGTTACAGGAAAAATTCCTGATATTTCTGATTTGATTAAACCTGATCAACCAATTGTTGATGATAAAGAAGAACCAACAACTCCATCAACACAAAACCCTATTGATAAAACTCCAGAAACTGGTGATACAACATCAATAGTTATGATGTCAATGATGACTATGGCAAGTTTGGTAGCTGCTGGATATATTTATTTGAATAAAAAAGAATACTAATTATTTAGAGTCCTATGATATGAATCGTAGGACTCTTTTCTTATGAATAGAAATAAAGGTAACACTAAAAGTGAAAAGTGAATATATTTAAAACATAATTTTAAGTATCTTAGATATTATCTTATTTCAAAAAAATCTAATATTTCATCAATAGAAACAAGCCTAAAATCATTCGCATCTACTCCTACATCATATCTTCTTATGTTTTTCTCTTTCATAAGTTGATTATATTCTGGTAAATTATGTTGATGTCCATGGAGATGAATTCCACCATGAAACTGATGAGGCCATTCTAATAATGGATAATGCATGAGAATGAATTTTATATGATTATATTTGATAATTTTGAAATTATAGATTTCATCAAATAAATTTTCATCATATTTGATATCATGATTTCCTTTGATGAGAATTTTGTGGCCTTTTAATCTTTTGATAAGATAATAAGTTTCTTCTTTGTTCATTCTAAAACATAAATCACCAAGAATATAAACTGTATCATGATCTTTGACTTGACTATTCCATGTTTTTATGAGAGTTTCATTCATCTCATCTATAGTTTTGAATGGTCTATTGCAATGTTTTAGAACGTTTTCATGTCCTAAATGTAAATCACTGGTGAAATAAATCATGAATTTTCTACCTCCTCAAATCTCAATTATTAAAATATATAATATTAATAAGTATATCATATATATGGGCATTAAATAAAATATATTTGTTTGTAAAAAGAAAAGTCGGG
>CATOPA010000133.1 GCA_951801965.1 uncultured Erysipelotrichaceae bacterium
GCATAAATCAGGTCTTTTCTATCATTGACCAATTTATCAGCAATAGTTGTACAGTTTGATGCATCCCCACTTGCATTTTGAAATTCAATATTTTCTTTTTTAACTCCTCCAGCAATAAGAGTATCTTCAAAACCCTGATAGGCTTTATCTAACGCTGGATGTTGAGTGAGCTGAAGAACTCCAATTTTCACTTCAGATAAATCTTTTTGAGTTGTTTCACCTGAATCACTTGCACCACATCCACTTAATAATAAACCAAGTGCAAGCATACTGACGATTAACTTTTTCATATTTTTTCCTCCCTCATTTTTATAAAACAAAAACTCGCCCACTAGAGGGCGAGTGATCGCGGTACCACCTCAGTTTGTTATATCTTTACAGATATAACCTCACAAGTTATACAAACTTTCATAGATAACGTTATGACCCCGATTATTTCTTATCAAAATAACAACTCCGTGGTGAATTCAAAATTTCTTAACGTATGATTTACACCAACCATCATATCTCTTTTTGTCACAGAAATTTTTACTATGTCACTTCAATGTTTTTGTTTTATAAATTATATTTATAATGATAAATTAATGTCGCTTGTTTGTCAATATAAAATTTAAGATAACATAATGTCAAGAGTCATCATAATTAAAAAGCCACACATGCAAGCTATAGCACCAATATCAATTTTATTTTTACAAGATGCCTCTGGAATAAGATCTTCTACACAAACAAATAACATAGCACCAGCAGCAAAACATAATGCAAATGGAAGAATGTTATTTATTGTAGAAGCAAATAAATATCCTATAATAGCTGCTGGTATTTCAATGATTCCAGAAAATTGACCATACATCAAAGCAACGAATTTACTTTTCCCATATTGATGCATTGGAAGTGATATTGCTGTTCCTTCTGGGAAGTTTTGTATACCTATTCCAATAGAAAGAATTAGTGCTGGAATAATGTCTTGCTTTGCACAAGCAAAAGCAACACCTACGGCAAGTCCTTCTGGAATATTGTGCAATGTCATAGCAAGCATGAGCAATTGGTTTTGTGATAATTTAGATTTGACTCCCTCTCTTTCATGAGACATCATATGTTCATGTGGTAAAAAATGATCACATAGAGTCAAAAAGAGAACTCCACAAAAGAATCCTAAAGGAACAATGAGTAAAGCCCATCGACTTGTATTTTCTAACTGTTCCATAGCAGGCATAATAAGTGAAAAGAAAGATGCTGCAATCATAATACCAGCACTGCTTCCTAGTGCTATAGAAACAAGATTTTGATTTTCTTTTTTTGTAATATAGACAAGACTCGCTCCCAAGAATGTTGATAGCCAGTTAAAAACAATAGCACCTATAAAGATCAAAAAAGGCATTTCTTTAAGTATAGATAACATGATTTCACCTCTTTATACAGTATGCATAAAGAGATGATGTGTGACTTTGAATCATATTGTATCTTTTATAAAGATAGGGGATAGACAATGCAATTTTTAATGATTATAATAAAAAACTATGCATTTTTGCATAGTTTTAATAGTGAATATCTTCATATAATGTTTTTATTAAGACTGCTTTTGTTGTTGGAACTTGTTTTTTAACATCAAAAGTTTTCATAATACTATATTCAACAATATCTCTTTTTTGGACATCTTCATCATAAATATAATCAGCTTGTCTAAAGAATAAATTGTCATTGTCTTCTTGATAAATGCTTCCAAATTCCTTATCGCTGTTATAATAAACAACTCTGTTTTCTTCACGTTCAATGTATTCATCCAAATGTTCCATCAATTGATTATAGAAACGATCATATAAAGATGAACTATCAGTGTCTTTATAGTTATCATCAATAGAAAGATCATCTACACTTTGCCCATTCTCAACTTTTAATTGATAAATGAATGCTTCAGCAAGTAAAGCAACATCTTTATTTTGACCTTGCTTTGTCATTTCTAAAATCTTTGTATAGAGTGGAAGATTTTTAATATCATATCCATCATTAAAGAATTTATAAATTAAGTTCGTATAAGCTTCATTTTTCTTATCAGTATTTAGATAAAGTTCATAAAGCACATCGAAAGAATCACCAGTTGGAATTTTATTTCCTAAAGCTAAGAATTCATTTTCAGCTTCCTCATATCTTTCAACTTTCACTAAAGAAGATGCTCTATAATATTTGATCCAATTCAAATTATTATAGTGCCATTTCATTGGTTGAGTAAAAGCTGTATTTGCAATTTCAATACAACGTGTATATTCACCCAATTGATAAAGTGCTTTAACCTGAAGACGATACCATCTTTCTCTTTTAGATTCGTATTCTTTTTGTGATTTGTTGATAAATGGTTCAACACTTAGTTTTTGAACATCTAAACGATCTAAAAGTTCAGATAATTTTTTATAATCAGTATCTTTTTTATTTAAAACATATTTCACTGCTTTATTAATTGTTGCTTCAAATGGAGAAAATCTTTCTTGTTTACATAATGAACAAATTTCTTCTAAGATAGAAAAGAATAAATCTTCTTTTTCTGCAATTTGCTCATCATCTAAATTAATGAACTTATTATAAAGAGCATAACCATAATGATTAATAAATCCTGTTAACCCTTCTCCAACTTGCAAAAAAGTTCTTCCAACTTCAATAGCATCATCAGTTCGCTCTTGATTTTTTAATTCTCTAACGTAATCCATAGCCTGAAAATCATTAAAAGAACTAGGATCCTCTTCAAAACGTCTATCATAGATTGATAAATCTTTTGGTTCACGTTTTTCCATGTTACATCACCTCGTTTTTTATTATATCAATTTATAAGCTTATTGTGAAGAAAAAATTGAAAAAGAGTTGCCTAGTAAGACAACTCTTATTCAACAGTTACTGATTTTGCAAGATTACGAGGTTTGTCTACATCACATTTTTTTAGACATGCAGTATAATAGGCAATGAGCTGTAGTGGTATTGCAACAAGAATGGATTGAAGTACAGGAGCAATATCAGGAAGATAATATGTGTTTTCAATATTTTTCACTTCTTGATTATGTGTAGTCAATAAAATGACTTTGGCTCCTCTAGCGATTGTTTCTTGAATATTACTTAATGTTTTTGCTGCAATATGAGGCTGTAAAGCAACAGCAATAACAACAGAGCCATTTTCAATAAGAGCAATTGGACCATGTTTTAATTCACCAGCAACATAAGCATCAGCATGAACATAAGATATTTCTTTTAATTTTAAAGCTCCTTCTAGAACACTTGCATAATCTAGACCTCTTCCAATAAAGTAAGCATCATGAAGATTTTCTAATAATTTTGCATATTCTTTAAAAAGAGTATGATCTTTTAAAATATCTTCTACATATTGAGGAATATGAGAAAGCTGATGAATCAATTGCAGATCAACATTCTTATTTAATCTTTGTGCAATATAATAAGCAAGCAAAATCAAAAGAATCAATTGAGTGGTATATGCTTTTGTTGAAGCAACAGCGATTTCAGGTCCTGCACATGTATAAAGAACATAATCAGCATCCCTAGAAATTGTGCTTCCTAAAACATTAGCAATAGCAATGGTTGTTGCATGGTATTTTTTAGCGAGTCTTAATGCAGCAAGTGTATCAGCAGTTTCACCGGATTGAGAAACAAAAATGGCAAGAGTATTTTCATCAATGAGAGGATCATTGTATCTAAATTCACTAGCAACCATACTTATCACTGGTAAACGAGTGAGTTTTTCTAAGACATGAGCACCACATAATGAGGCATGATATGCTGTTCCACATGCGACAAAGTATACTTTATGAAATTGTTGAAAATCAATATCTTTTAATTCATCTAAGGAAATATGATCATGATTGATTCTGCCTCTCATTGTTTCTTGAATAACATGAGGTTGTTCATAGATTTCTTTAAGCATAAAAGTATCATAACCATCTTTTTTTGCGGCTTCTAAATCATAAGGGATTGTTGTCAGTTCTTTTTTGATAGGAACACCTTCATGAGTATAAAATTGAATGTGATCTTTTTGAAGAATAGCCATTTCATAATCATCTAAAAAATAAACATCTTTTGTATACTCTAATAAAGCAGGAATATCACTTGTTGCTACATAAGCATCCTGAGCCTTTCCTATAATTAATGGACTATCCTTTTTAGCAACTATAATTTTATCTGGTTCTAAAGATGAAAGAATACATAGTGCATAACTTCCTTCAATTTTTTGTAAAACTTTAAGTGTTGCTTTAAAAAGATCTCCTTGATAATAATGATCTAAAAGCTGTACCACAACTTCACTGTCAGTTTCAGATTGAAAAGTATATCCTTCTTTTAATAATTCTTCTTTTAATTCACGATAGTTTTCAATAATGCCATTGTGAACTAAGGCAATAGTTTCATCCTTATTGTTATGAGGATGAGAGTTAAGATGAGAGGGAATACCATGAGTTGCCCATCTTGTATGACCAATTCCAATTGTTCCTTCTATCTTATAAGATAATAATTTCTCTTCAAGATTTGTTAATCTTCCTTTACATTTCACAGTAAGAAGATGATGATCTTCAAGGGTTGTTACCCCAGCACTGTCATATCCACGATATTCAAGTTTAGATAGACCTTGCATTAAAAAAGGCAAAGCTTTGTTTTGCCCACAGTAGGCAGTAATTCCACACATATTTTTTTCCTCCATTTTTTTGATTTATTATTGAAGGATGCCTAATGATATTTGTTTAATGATCACTCATTATTTTTGCTCATTGTTTAGGTAGCATCATACCTCCAGATCATCCGCCGAATTTTTCGATAAATCTGGTCCTCGTCAACTTTTTCTTTTATAAAAAGTCCAGGCGCTTTTTTCTTCACTTCAATAATGTTAGTTATTATACACGAATATGAAATCATTTGCTTTCATATTTTAAAAATATGCAATCATGAAAAAAAGATGATAGATTTTTATATGAGTAAGACATTGTTCGACAATATTTTTTAAGGAGAGGTGCTATGATTTATATGAGATGAAGAATAATAAAAAGCTCTCATAAATATAAAAATATAAAGTTTAAAAAAATTTCGTTTAAAAAAAAGAAAATTGAGAAAAATCTTTGTATATATATAATAGGAGGATAAATATGAGTATACAAAGTAATTTGATTGAGATGAATAAATCATTAAAAAAATTAGAAAAGTCAGGTATCTATGATGTAGAAAAATATAGTTATGCATTATTGCATCAAACAAGCCAATTGGAATATTTTTATTGTCATCTTGTAAAAGATGGTGATTGTGATCAAACATTCTATCATATACATAAAAGACCCCATGTTCACGATCTTGCATATTTTAATATAGGTAGAGGATTTCCAAAAGAATTGATGGATGGACATTGGTGTTATGTTCTTAAAGATATGGGCTACAAAATGCTTGTTATTCCATGTACATCTATTAAATCAACGTCTTCCCCAGCAAATCCCCAATTTGAAAAGGATATTAAAATAAAAACTGAAACACATATAGCT
>CATOPA010000134.1 GCA_951801965.1 uncultured Erysipelotrichaceae bacterium
GGTCAAACTGTTCACCATTTCCATAGTCATATTATACCTAGATATTGTGAAGAAGAAGGATTCAAAGCCCTTTATGAAGATAGAAGTGATAGTGTTCACTTAGATGATATTTATCAAAAATTAAATTAGAGCATAATGCTCTTTTTATATATTCCATTTTGGATATCATATGTTATAATAGACATACTTAAATAGAAAGAAGGACAAACATTTATGAGCAAAATAAGAATCAATATGTTATCAAATGCTGACTCTGTTGATGGTCAAGGTGTTGGCAGTGCTTATCTTGAACAAGTCAGTTTGATTAGAGATGAACTCAATGATTATTTTGATGTTGTTGTCAATGACTCAAAAGCTGCTGATATTATTCATTGTCATACAATTTTACCTGAATATCTTATAAAGATGAAAAGAAATAAGGGTGTTAATGTTGCATATGTTCACTTTCTTCCAGATACTTTAGATGGAAGCATCCGTCTTCCTAAATCAGCTTTTGGTATTTTCAAAAAATATGTAACTTACTTTTATAATACAGCAGATCATTTGGTTGTCGTTAATCCTATTTTTATAGATGATTTAGAAAGATTTGGAATTGATAGAAATAAAATCAGTTATATTCCTAATTATGTTTCAAAAGAAGCTTTTTATTGTCAAGATAGTGAAACTATTCATAATACAAAAGCAAAATATCATATCAATCAAGATGATTTTACTGTTTTAGGTGTAGGACAAGTGCAAACACGAAAAGGTGTTAAGGATTTTGTAGAAGTTGCTAAAATGTTACCTGAAATAACATTTGTTTGGGCTGGTGGATTCTCTTTTGGAAAAATGACAGATGGGTATGATGAATTAAAAGAAATTTATGAAAACCCTCCTGCAAATGTTAAATTCATAGGTATTGTGAAAAGAGAGCAAATGAATGATATTTATAATATGGCTGATGTTTTATTTATGCCTTCATATAACGAATTATTTCCAATGGCTATCTTAGAAGCTATTAATAGTCAAAAACCTCTTTTATTGAGAGATTTAGAACTTTATAAAGATATATTATTCCAAAAGTACATTGCTGAAAGTTCAAATGAAGGATTTGCTAAAAAATTATTAGAACTTAAAAATAATTCTGAAACTTATCTCAAATATAGCCAATTTTCAAAAGAGATAAGTACTTATTATTCTAAAGAACATGTCAAAGAAATGTGGAAAGAATTTTATTTAGAGATTGCAAAAAAGAAATGAACCAAGTGATTCATTTCTTTTTTATTCATACATTTTTGGTTTATAAATCGTTCTATTTTCTAAAGCAAAAACACGTTTTGAAAATTCACCTGCTTCTACATTTTCTAATGCCTTATCAAACATATTCAATCTGGCATCAAGATTATCAATAAAATGGACAACTTCTGCTTCCCTTATTAATGGAACAACTGGTGATCCAAATTCATTTTTACCATGATGTGATAAAATAATATGTTGTAATAAAGTCACTTCTTCACCTTCAATATGAAGCTCTTGAGAAGCTTTATAAAGCATTGCCTGTGCAATAGAAATATGTCCTAACATCTTACCTTCTAAGGTATATGTAGGAACAACAGGTCCACTTAATTCTACTGTTTTTCCTAAATCATGAACAATAATGCCAGAATAAATCAAATCAGCATTTAACTGTGGATATACATTGATTAGCCCTTCTGCAACCCTTAACATAGATAAAACATGATAAGCTAATCCAGAAACATACTCATGATGATTCTTACTTGCTGCTGGATACATTTTCATCTTTTCTATATTATTTTCAAATAAATACTGAACAAGAGTATATAATTTCATGTTAGATATCTTCTTGATATACTTTTGAATAGATTTGATCATCTCTTCTTCATTCATTGGTGCTTTAACTAAAAATTGTACTTGTTGTGATTCTTGATAAGAGACATTATCAATAGAAACAATTTTCATTTGACGATCATCACTATATTTAATAATATCTCCTTTGCCACGCACAACTGCTCCAACACAAAGTGTTCTTATTTGTTCATCACTTGCATTCCACAATTTTGCATCAATTGTTCCTGTATCATCTTGAAACACAATACTCAAGTAATTCGTCTTATTTGCTCCATTTGTTTTACCCGTTGTTACATGTGAAATCATTGCAGTAAATTCTACATTATCTTGTCCACATTTCATTTCACCAATCTTAATCATTAGATTCCTCCCATAATTCACCTATAATTTGAATAACATCATCATATTCATAGCCCTTTTGTACTAAGAAAGTAATAATTTTACTTTTCAGAATATGCTTATCATATCTATTTTTATAACGATTATAAACACGATGATATTCTTTTGTTAATAACATCATTGTATGTTCCTTTGGTATTATAAAATCAAAATTTTGAATAGCTTGTTCTACAATATCTTGTGAAAATCCTTTATTAAAAAGCTTATTCTTTATATTCTGTATCAACGCATATTGTGGTTTTGTCTTATTTTCACTATATAATTTTTTAACAATTTCATAAGCTTTATCATATTCTAACTCTTGTGAATAATCAGATAAAAATTCATCAATAACAAATGGTGAAACCCCTTCATTTTTAAGATTATATATAATCTTATTCATTCCAATTCCTAAACGAGATGATCTTATAAAATAGTTTCTAGTATACTCCATATCATCAATCAACCCTTTTTGAACAAGAATTTCCATTGTCATATCTATTTGTATCTCATCAAAATTTCCCTTTTCATATAGCTTCTTTTGCATCTTAGCATAAGTGTAATCCTTAGTTGTTAAATACTTTAAAGCCAATTGATAAGCTTTTGCAACTTGCTCTTGATCCTTTAAAGCGTCTAGTTCTTCTCTATCAACAACTTGTCCAACACTTAACCCATACCTCTCAATAATCTGCGAAGATAGATCCAAAATAACTTGATGATGATCAAATTGGAAAGAGATAAGCTTCTTATGATTTTCACTTGGTGTTATTGAAACAACCTTATAACAATAGTGATATTTTGATAATGCCTTTTGATACACATTCATAATTTTTTGATAGAAAATCTCACTGCTAAATTGCATAGCATCTTCAATAGCATTCTTTTTTAATTCACTCATATCACTATGTGACAATTCAATAACCTGTTGAACAAGTTCATCCTTGCTATCAAAGAAATAACCATTTCTTTTATCAATAATAACCCCTTCCAAGTTTTTATCATATCTTGCTAGTGCAGGAATACCACTAGCCATAGCTTCAATAAATGTCAATCCTTGTGTTTCTGTTATTGAAGCAGAAACAAATAAATCGGAAGCATGATAATATGATGGTACTAATTCACTTTCCTTTGGTCCAGTAAAGTAAACGCAATCATCAAGTCCTAAATGTGAAGTCAACTCCTTAAGTTCTTCTAACTGTGGTCCTCCACCAACTATCATTAAACGAACTAATGGATTCATGCGATATATATTAACCATTGCCTCTATAATAAAATCAACACTTTTTTCAGGAGCTATTCTTCCTAAAAAAGTCACAACAAACTTTCCATCTAAATGATACTCATCTCTAATGCTTTGAACCATTTTATCATTCTTATTTCTTATATCAAATTTATCTAATTGTAGTCCTGTTCCAATAACATTAATTGTATTTGATATACCATACTCTTTCAAAACATCTGCTGTCTTTTGTGATGGAACAATCAATTCACAACAGCTATCTCCATAAATCTTTGAGATTTTCTCTATGATTTTCTTTGCAGCATAATCAACAGCCTTTAAATTCTCAGGAGCAATATAGTGAGAATAATCGGCCCACATTGTATGATAAGTATAACAAACAGGAACATTCAGAATCTCTCCAGCAATTTTACCAAAAATTCCTATTCCAAATTCAGTTTGAATATGAATCACATCTGGCTGAAACTCTCTAAGTTCCTTCATACCTTTAAAAGAATAAATATTTGATACTCGATACCCATAAAGCTTTTTCAAATCAATACCAGGTAATCTTAAAACATAATCATCTTCATCTACATAATCACTATCTGTAGGAAGAATAGTAGTAACAACTAAAACATGATGACCATGTTTTTTTAATTCATTTTTTAATATATAAGTAGATGTTGCTACTCCATTGATATCAGGTAAATAAGTATCACTAAATAATGCAATATTCATCTCATCACTCCAATCTAGAACTATTCACTTCTTTATTCAAAGAAAAAACAATACCACCTATAATCAGTCCCATATAATAAGACATAAATCTCCATAAAAACATTGATGAAGATACACCAACAGAACCCAAGAAACCAAATAACAATAAATAAATTCCTTCACTTCCACCACTTGCTCCAGGGATAGGAATAAAAGCATTAATCAAATAAATAAATGAACACAACCCAATAAAATCAAGAAAATCACTTATAGATACATCAAGGTTCAAAGCTTTTGCTGCAAAAAAAGGCATACTATATAAAACAGTCAATTTTACAAAATTACATAAACATGATTTCATTAAAACAGGTTTGTTTTTTTGTAAAAATTTCAATTGTTCACGAAAATCAGAAAGGTACTGTTCTATTTTCACACAAGTCAATTCATAGTTCTTTACTATATGAATTTTATTTAAAAACTTTAAAACATTATGAGTCGCAAAATTTTGCAATGTTCTTGACTTTGCTCCCCCAAACAATCCAAGAATAACTACAAAATTTATAAAAAAGCCAAGCATAGCGAGACCAAAAATTCCTGCACCTTCATTTAAAAAATATTGATGTTTAAACAATACAACAATAGCTGTATAAATAACTAAAATACTTTGATAACAAATAAAACACATCAATAGAATACTAGAAGAATGTGTAGGAACTATCCCTTGTTTATTAAAAATATAAACCTGTGCAAACTGTCCCCCACTTGCAAAAGGTGTGATACCATTAAAAAAAGTTCCACTTATTGAATTTATAAAAGATTGTTTAAACGTATAATCCTTTTTATAAACCCTACCAAAAAAAAGTAAAGAAAGAGCATCAAATATATAATAGCAGCACATAACTAAAGCCATAATCACAATCCAATGCACCTTAGCTTTCTGAAAGGCGTCTATAACCTGATGAAATTGTTTTCCAATAGATAGGTAAATAGAAAGACCACCTATCAATAAAATAAGCAGAATATTAAAAATATATCTTCTGTTCTTCATAAGTCAATCAGTGAGAGAATATTCCCACAAACTCCTTTCTTGAAAAATCATATAACCATATCAATATAATTTTACTACAAAATGATAAAGAATAAAAGATAAAGGCGAAAAAAAAGGAGGAGATAAAGACAATCTCCTCATAAAGACCGGCAACTTGCTATTGTCGCACTTGCGTACTATCTTCGCCGTTATGATGCTTAACTTCTGTGTTCGGTATGGGTACAGGTGTCT
>CATOPA010000135.1 GCA_951801965.1 uncultured Erysipelotrichaceae bacterium
CATTATATCTTTGAACAAATTCATCTTTTTGTTTAAATTCATAATTTTCATACAAAACTCTTTTAATATCTTCACTTTTATAACATATATCTCCAAAAACATTATCTTCATTAAGCATAAGCTTTGTTTGACTTCCATAATTTTCTAAACACTCCTGAAGCTCTTCCCAATAAAAAATAACTCGGCTGCCTCTATAAAAAGCATCATAAGCAATAGAAGAATAATCAGTTATCAATATTCTTGTATTTCTTAATATTTCATCATATTTCACTTGAAAACGCATAAACTTTTTCAATTTAAAATCATTTTCTTGTGCTGCTTTATAAAAAAGTGGATGTGGTAATATAATAAGATGACTATAGTAAGCTTCATCTATGCCATCAACAATCCTTTCTAGCATCTGATAATATTTTGTTGACTTAAAATCTGTCATTGCTTGATTATATTCCCATACACGCCATGTTAACATAATAACAATGTTGTCAGCATCATCATATAAAAGGTTTCTATCATATTTTGGTAATCCACTCATAATCATTTGTTCAGGCTGATAGCCACCTAATTCAATAAAATGTTGAGCTTCTTTTTGTGAAGACACAACAACTCTATATTTCCCTTTTCCATCCTTTTTAGGTTGAAAATATTGACGAGATTGTGAATCTAATGAAATCATATACATAACTCCATGTTGTAAAAACACATTATGAATATCTGTAGAATAAACCTTTTTTAAAACATGTTTATTCATACACCTTAATTCCATAGCATGTATCATTAATTCTGAACCTAAAAACATATGACTGATAAAAAAGTATAAATAATGTTTAAAACTATATTTAAAAATAATATTATGCATATATTTTTCTTCAATATTATCTATTCCAGCATAATGTTTATCTAAAATAAAATAAGCCTGATGATATCCTAAATCAATTAATTTTTCATACAATACAGAAGCACTTTCTTCATAACGTGCTGAGTCTTTTTCATAAAGTAAGTATACCTCTTTACCTTTAAACAAATAAGACAACATATACGCTAAGTTAATCTTCAGATTTTCAACAAAATGATCAGTTTTATTACATGCTCTTACTGTAAAATAAACTCTATTTTTTAATGACTGTCTTAAATAAAAACAAGTTTTTCCATTTAAAGAAATAATTCTCGATTTTAAATATTTTTGTTTGCGACTTTTGTGTTTTGTATAATAAACACTTTGGATAAATCCTAGTCCTTGTTCTTGATAATGAATAAAAAGTTTATTTTGTGTAGGCATATTTTCTATTTGTTCATCTGATAAATGTAAACAGACTCTATAAGAAAAAAGACCTTTTTTAATCTTAGCATGAGCTTGACATTCCCCAAAATAAAATGAAAACTTACTTATATCAAAACTCTTAATACTATGATAACGTAAATAAAGAAAAAGATTATACCCATCTTGATTCTTTTTTATATATGCTCTTTGACGATAAAATTCTATAGAAGAATTATAAAACGTTTCTTTTGAATCTTCATCAAAACACAATACATAATATGGCTCCTTTTCATCATAGTGTTCATCAATATACCTCTGATTACACTTATACCATCTTTCTTGTGATTTCACACCAATATACTCATCAAGTATCTCAACATTTTTCTTGCGACAACATAATGCTCCAATTTCTTTTGATGCATAAAATGTCAAATCTAATAATCGTATAACTTCATCATATATATACCCACTTAAATTCTTCGTCATTTTTCTTTTTAAAAAATGCTTCGTTTGTTTATAAAAAATCCTATCAAAAAAAGTAGAGTATAAAGAAAGTTTCATTAATATTTTTTCTTTCATTGAATACTTTGGCTTAACATAAACAAGATATTGAACATGATCAGGTAATTTCAAATAAAATTCATATGAAAGCTCTGAGGTAAAAAGAAAATAATTTTTTTCATTTGATAATTGATTTAAGTAGTTAAGCACAAGATTTTCTTGATGACTATTTTTACAAGGACTGATATATATAAGCACATTATCCTTTTGATGAGAATGAGTCATCTCATAATCACCAAAATTCTGATTTACAAACATTTGACAGAATAACTGATGAGAATGAATATAATCAAAAATAATAGCTGGACTTTTCAAAATAAATTGCAGTCCATAAAACTTATGAAAATCTATCATATGTTCTTGAGATAAAAAAACACAATATGTACTCAAGCGACATGTATTTTGAATATTTTTATAATTATCAAAACTATAATGTTTCTTTGCAAAAAAGAAAAGTTTTTTATGAAACAAAAAGTTATCCTTTTTTTCTAAAGGATGATCTATAAAAATATAAGATGCTGTATGACAGGCATCAATATATTCTTGGCTTCCCTTTATAATCATATGCAACTTAGGATTATTTTGAATATGATCATGGCAAACAATACTTACTTGATATCCTACGTTTACTAATTCCAAAAGGAAATCTCTTTTATCATCTAAACAGTAAAAATCTACTAATATATTCCTTTTGTCTAATGAAACACCCATTTCAACTTCCTGTCTCATAAAAACACCTCTATTTAAGCTTCAATTCTTTTTTTATTTGTGTTGTACTTATTCCTTCAGTTCTAGGCAAATAAACAACATTACAATATTCCTTGAGATAATCAAAATGTCCTTTCCAATCATCTCCCATAACAAAAGTATCAACTTGATATTTTTGAATATCACTAATTTTTTGTTCCCAATTATCTTCTACAATCACTTCATCAACATATCGAATAGCTTCAACAATTGCCATTCTTTCATGATCCGCAATAGCACACTTCTTTCCTTTAATAGCATTGAAAGCATCGCTTGATACACCGACAATCAAGTAGTCTCCTAGTTCCTTTGCGCGACGTAAAATATTCAAATGTCCAATATGAAATAAATCAAATGTTCCATATGTAATAACTTTTTTCAAAGTAATTCCTCCTCTTCATATAGATAATATATCATTATTTTTCACAATAAGCAACTTTTATCCTTTTTGATAAGGGTCATGAATACATTCTATACTAGAAAGTGGATCAGAGTCTAATAATGATTGTATCGTTATAATTTCTTTCTCTCTGTTTTGCTTTTTTAAATAATCATAATAGTATTGTTGAATATCATGATTAATAAAAAATGACTGCTTATTCTTTAAATATTTTTTTGTTGTTTGATCATATTGACACATAAAAGTATTTAAAAAATCTTGTTCATTAATAAGATGGTAATGTCCCCTTAAATATTTACTCATTTGAATTCTTTCAAAAGATCTCATAAATAAACTTGTATATTTATCTATCTTCTTTTGATAGATACTTCTTCTCTTATAAGCATCTAATCTTTGCTTATGTTCTTGTCTCATAAAAAGTGTATCATCAGATGTTAAGACATCCTTATATGAAACATCTGGATAAACTATTTTAAATTTGTTAGCACTTGAAAAATAATGATAGTTTCTCCAATCATGACCAAATTGGGCAACAAAAACATCTTCAATATGTGACATTGTCATAAAAGAACTCTCTCTATAAGATAATAATGATGGCTCTTTAAAGTATTTCTTTTTTAATTTTTTTCCACCTCTATATACTTTAAACTCTGCTTTTTGAGTATAACTTTTTAATAGCTTTCTCAAAAACCATTTTTGAAGTCTTCTGTACTTTTGACGTTGTCGAAAATGAATCATCTTTAAATAAATTTTTTCCTCTATTTCTTCAGAAGGTTTTATTTCATCAATTGCGTTTTGCCATACATTTTCTAAATGGCGAATTGCAGCATTCATATCATCATTAAGATATAATGGAACAAGAGGCTTAATACTCAAACATATCCCATAATGTTGAAGTAAACCCATAGCATTTGCTTCATAGTCAATAGAATGAAGATCACCAAATCTTGCATAAAAACTATAATAGTGTTCATTTGTAGAAATATATTCAAAATAAGTATCTTCACTAGGGTGTTCTTTCATCAAATGAATCATTTCTTTAAAATCTTGTACATGCATAAATAATGTACAATTATTTAATTGATAAGCAGCTTGATTATATCTATATATTGATAATGCATTTTTTACATCAATATAATATTTCAAATGATGACTACGACAAAAAGAATCAAACTTCTTTAACAAATCAAAATAAACATCATCAATAGTCCTCATATTACTCTGCCTCCCTTTCAAAAAGAATTGAACTCACTTGTCCAGTTTTCTTAAAAATATCTAAAAGCATGACACCATTACGAGAGACCTCGATAGCTTTTTGATAATACTCGTGAGCTTGAGCTAAATCATCCTGATAATAATAGATATCACCTATATATTTATATATTTCTCCATCATTACCAAAATCTATAATATACTGCTTATATTCTTCTAATTGGATAGAAGAAATATTTTTTTTCAATTGTGCATATACCCATAATTTTGCTTTTTCTATAAATATATATTTTTGCTTTCCATCAAATTCACAAATTAGGTTTTGGACAAATCTAACATCAGGATCATCATATATAGCCTGAGAAATTGCTTTAAATTGAAATGCTATAGTATGATAGGATTCTAATTTTTGACTTAAGCAATGGTGAAAACCATACAATTCACATAATTGATTCACTTTTGAATAATCTCCTAATAAAAGAAGAAGCTTAATTATTTCTTCTCTTAAGCTTTCAGAAAGATGAATCATTATATTCATAGATAAAAATGGTTTTTGAAATTGTGCCTGCATAAATGGTTTTATATATTCTTTTGCTTTTAAAAAAGAACACTCATTAATATAAGATTTTAAAATATTTAAATCTATTCTTTGTTCTAATTCTAAAGATAGGCACCTTGCTCTAATCTGATTAAGTCTCTTATCCATATGCATTTCATGATATTTCATAATCACCGATTCACGATTTTGATGAAGGCAATCATTAAATGCATCAATTTGATTAATAGCAGGCAAATAATCATCTACATAAACTTGAAAAGGTATTTCTATATCAGAATAAGAGCCATGAACTTCTTGTTCATGAACTTCTGGTACATACATCCATGTATCTCCATAAGCAATTCTAAAAATTGTTCTTGCTTTTTTTGCAATTGGAAATGCTTGTCCTTCAAATTGTTCATAAACTGGTTCACCAAAAAATGATTTTGGATAAACTAAAATTGTTATACCCCATCTCATACAATAATCTTGGCATTCTTCTTCCGAAAAGGAAAATAGCTTTTTTTCTAAATCCTTCAAAACACTTTCTCTACCATATTTATTTATTTGAGAAAGATAACTTTGATATAAATGAAAATCAAAATATCCATTATTCTTCCCCATATCCTGATTGACTATAAAATAAGGGGTTAATATTTCTGTGTATACAGCAAGAGTTTTCTTATAATCTTCTTGCTCAGCTACTCCATTTGGCATA
>CATOPA010000136.1 GCA_951801965.1 uncultured Erysipelotrichaceae bacterium
TAAGAAACTGGCTATATTTAGATATGGCTGTTTATGGTGTTTATAACAATCTTGTTTGGGCATATCTAGAAGAAAATGATGCTTGTCCTGAATTTGCTGAAGGTGATGAAGAAATCTTAAAGAATGGACATCCTGACTTTATTGGATTTAACTACTATAATACTGCTACAGTAGAAGCAAGTGATGGTACTGAAACAATGAATCCAGGTGCTGATCAACAAACAGCTCGTGGAGAAGCAGGATTCTATAAAGGATTTAAAAACCCATATTTACCAACAACTGAATTTGGTTGGGAAATCGATCCAATGGGATTTAGAGCAACTATTAGAGAAATGTATTCAAGATATCGTTTACCAATGATTGTTACTGAAAATGGTCTTGGTGCTTATGATACATTAACTGAAGATGGAAAAATTCATGATCAATATCGTATTAAATATTATCAAGATCATATTTCACAAGTACAATTAGCAATTAGTGATGGTGCTAAAATGCTTGGATACTGTCCATGGAGTGCTGTTGATTTAATTTCAACACATGAAGGTATGGTTAAACGCTATGGATTTATTTATGTAGATAGAGATGAATTTGATTTAAAAACATTAGATAGATATAGAAAAGATTCTTTCTATTGGTATAAAAAAGTCATTGCTAGCAATGGTGAAGATTTATCTGATTAATATAAGGACTTGTCTTTTAAGACAAGTTCTTTTATAATTTTGCTGGAGGTATCTTATGAAAAAAATCAAATATTTTATCCCATCTTTTATAATCATGATTCTCATTTTTTATTTTTCTCAACAAACTGGCAGTGAATCATCTGGACTCAGTACATCTGTTCTTTTATGGTTACAAAACCATTTCCATATATTTATACCATCTCTCATAATAAGAAAAATAGCACATATGTGTGAGTATGCACTTTTAGTGACTTCTTTCTTTTACGCTTTTTATAAAGGGCACTTCTCAAAGATAAATTTATATTCTTTTATATGCTCTTTTTTATATGCATGCTTTGATGAATTTCATCAATTATTTATTGATGGAAGAGCAGGACAATTCAATGATGTTATCATTGATAGTTGTGGAGCTCTTATCATGCTTATCATTCTATCGATTATTTTTAAGAAAAAAGAGAATGATAACTCATCCTCTTTAAATACCAAATAATAAATCTACATATGTTGGCATTGGCCAATATGCAGCATCTACTTTCGTTTCAATAGTATCTACAACTTTACGAAGATCATTCATTGAAGAAAAGACTTCATCTCTCCATAATATAGCTTGTTGCATAATATCACCATGACATTTTTGAGCAACATCTATAGCTTGATCTAATTGTTTCATCTTTTCTTTCATACTCTTAATTAATTGAGACAATTCCTCTACATCTTCAACAAGATAATCACATTCCACTCCTATATTTTTAACTTCTAACGCTGTTTGTGTTAGATTTTTTAAATATGAAACAGCTGCAGGATATATCTCATTTCTCGCCATTTTTATAGCTGTTAAAGCTTCTAAACGAATTGTTTTATTATAACCTTCTAATAATATCTCATAACGAGAAGCAAGTTCAACTCTTGAATAAATGCCTAACCTATCGAACATATTTATATATTTTTCATTTTTTAAACATGTCATTGCATCTACAGTATTTTTATGATTTTTAAGCCCTCTTTTTTGTGCTTCTTCTTCCCATTCCTTAGAATAACCATCACCATTAAAAATAATGCGTTGATGTTGAGTAAAGAAATCTTTAATCACTTCTAAAGGTGTTTTACCTCCCTCAATTTCATTAGCCATTTCTTCCATCTCAGCAGCTAAAATAGCATTTAAAATTGTATTTGGTCCTGCAATAGATTGTGATGATCCAACTGCTCTAAATTCAAACTTATTTCCTGTAAAAGCAAATGGTGATGTTCTATTTCTATCTGTGTTATCTTTAGAAAAATCTGGAACAACTGAAACACCAGTATGAAAACGTCCAGTATCTATATCTTCCAATTCCTCACCATTAATAATGGCAGCAACAATTTTATCAAGTTCCTCTCCTAAAAACATTGAAATAATTGCTGGTGGAGCTTCACTTGCACCTAAACGATGGTCATTGCCAGCAGTTGCTGTAGACATACGCAACAATTCAGCATATTCATCAACTGCCTTCACTGTACATGCTAAAGCAGCTAAGAATGGCAAATTATGTGTTGGATTTTTTCCAGGATTGAATAAGTTCACTCCTGTATTTGTGACAACAGACCAATTATCGTGTTTTCCTGATCCATTCACTCCAGTGAATGGTTTTTCATGTAACAAACATCTTAATCCATGCTTTTTAGCAATATCCTGCATCAAAACCATTAATAAATGATTATTATCAGTTGTTATATTTACATTACGATAAACACAGGCAACTTCATGTTGTGCTGGAGCAGCTTCATTATGCTTTGTCTTTGAAGGAATACCATATTTCCATAGCTCAGTATCTAAGTCTTTCATAAAAGCAGAAACTCTACGCTTAATTGAACCAAAATAATGGTCTTCAAGTTCTTGACCTTTTGGTGCCATTGCACCAAAAAGTGTTCTTCCAGTCAATTTTAAATCCATACGCTTTTGATAATATTCATCAGCAACCAAAAAGTATTCTTGTTCACTCCCTACAGATGCACTAACATGTGTTACACCTTCTAGTCCTAGCATTGGTAAAAGACGACATGATGCCTTTGATAGTGCATCAACAGATTTTAACAATGGTGTTTTCTTATCCAATGCTTCTCCTGTATATGAACAAAATAAAGTAGGTATATATAATGAGCCTCCTTTTACAAATGCTGGTGAAGTACAATCCCACGCTGTATAACCTCTTGCCTCAAAAGTTGCTCTTAATCCTCCAGAAGGAAATGATGAAGCATCTGGTTCCCCTTTTCTTAATGTCTTACCACTAAATTCTAAAACAGCTTTATTTCCATCAGGTTCTAAGAAAGCATCATGCTTCTCAGCAGTTAGTCCTGTCATTGGTGTAAACCAATGTGTAAAATGCGTTGCCCCCTGTTCAACAGCCCATATCTTCATTGCATTAGCAATCACTGTTGCAGTTTCTTTTGCAAGTGGTTCCCCTTTATCTAAAGATTCATGGAATGCCTTATATGTTGACCTTGGAATTCTCTCCTTCATCACATCATCACTGAAAGTTAAACATCCATAATCCTCTAACAATTTATTTATATCCATTTAAACAATCCCCCTTTTTGCTCATATGACATATCTATGGAGTTATTATATAGTCAAAATGAAGCTCTGTCAATAAAGTATCATTTAGCAATAATAAAACCATTTATTAATAAATTATATTTCATATATGTTTAAAAAGTACAAAAAAAATCAGAATTAATCTTCTGACTTTTCCTTCATTTCACGTTTTTCAGCTTTACGTCTTTCTTTACGAAGCTTTTTACCATATTGTCTATGGAAATCTGTATAATCTTGTACTGTGCAACTAATTCTCTTATTTCCTTGTAAAACAGCACCAACGAAATCAACACGTTTTTCTGGGAAAAAGCAATAGCGTTTTCTCGCATCAGTATAAATTTCAATAGCATGTGGTCTTGTTGCAATATCAGCCCATCTAGATACTGGATCACAAATAATTTCACATGTCATTAAATCTATTTCTTTGTTTTTCCATAAACGATAATGAATTGTAAGAGTCTTTTTTTCAACAGTATACTTATATGGTCTACATCCCAAAAAGAAAATGTATAACAATATACCTAAAACAATAACAGGAATCAATGATTCAAAGGAATTTTTAAACAGTAAAAGTCCAATATATGCTGTGTAAGCAACCAAGAATATCACAGATGCCATATTCGCTCTTGCCTTAAATTCTTTTTCCATAAAATGCCTCACTTTCTTCTCTATTATACAGGAAAATGACAAATGGTACAACTATTAATAATAGAGATTCTATATAAATTCATTAAAGAAAAAGGACGGCTAAGCGTCCTTTATTAATTACAAACTTATAATATATCTTATTCAGCTTCAGCAGCTTGTTTGTTTTGATATTTTTCGTAAGCAATTAAGAATGGGATATAAATAACTGTAGCTAATACAATTGCGATTAATTGTGATACAGCTCCCATGAAGTTACCACCTGTAGCTAAGAATCCTAAGAATAATGGTGGCATTGTCCAAGGTACTTCAAGTACGATATATGGACAGAATCCAATACTTACTAATACCCATCCTAAGAATACGCAGGCAACAGGTGCTAAGATAAATGGAATACCTAAGATTGGGTTTAATACTAATGGAATACCGAATGTTACAGTTTCATTGATGTTGAATAAACCTGGAACGATAGATAATGTAGCGATTGCTTTGTTATCTTCACGTTTAGAGAAGATGAAGATTGCAATAACTAAACCTAAAGTAACACCAGATCCTCCCCATTCACCAAACATTTGTAACATTGTCATGTTCATTGTGTAATATCCATGTGCTTGCCATTCTGGAGTAATATCTTTTCCAGTATATAAAGCAGTATTAGCATATAATAATGGTTTGAATAATGGTTCTTTGATAGCAGCTAACATGTTGTTACCATGAATACCTACTAACCAGAATAATGAAATTAAAACATACATGAACATAACTGCAATAATGTTATTTCCAATTAAGTTCTGTAATGGCATTTGTAAATAAGTACTGATGATATCATTGAAATATAATCCAGTAGCTAAATACAATCCATGTCCAATTCCACCAACAATAACTAACATAATGAATGTTGGAATTAAAACTTCGAATGCACGAGCAACTCCAGGTGGAACTTGTTCAGGCATCTTGATTTTTAATGCATCTTGTTTTCTTAAGAATGCATAGATTTCCATTGCTGCAATACCTATAATTAAAGCAGTAAATAAACCAGTAGCTCCAGTATAGCTTGATGGAATTCCTCCAACAGTAGTTAATGCTTCAGCACCTTCAGCTAAAACTGTTCCAGTTTTGAAAGCAACTTTACCTTCTTCAATAGCTGACCATACATAAGTTGTTGTAGGTGTAACTACTAACCAAGATAAGAATCCTAATACAGCAGAGTATGCTCCAGTTTCACCGTTAGCTTCACCAATTTCTTGAGCAAGAAGCATAACGACACCAATAGAGATACATGAAATTGTTGCAAATTGAATTGCAGCGAAAATTGGGTTTAAAACTTCTAAAGCCATGATTCCTGACCATAAAGCTCCTAACCCTGTGTCTTTGTTAACTAATACGTTAGTCCAAAGA
>CATOPA010000137.1 GCA_951801965.1 uncultured Erysipelotrichaceae bacterium
AAAAAAACGACCTAATCTCTAGGTCGTTTCATCAATACAACGTAATTACTTTAAAGCTTTTTTCAAAACCACAACGTGTGAACTTTAAAACTTTTTAGAATCCACAACGCCAGATTTTAAATTACCATTAACTTAATGACATTAGCCAAGGCTTTCCTTTATTGATATTTTTGAAGAAGCTTTATAAAGTCAGGATAATGAGGTTGCTTTAAAAAGTTATCAATATCTTCTGGATGAGAAGTGAGTTGTTGGAATATATCAGTTAATGAATTGTAGATATAATGATTATGATCAGGACTTGAAAATAAAATAATAATTTGAATATCTTGTTTATTATAGATGATTGGATTTTCTAAGACCTCCACCATGATAAGATTATTACTGTTAAGAGGTTTATGTAATTTTAAAATACCTATCTTATAAGAAAAAGTAGCAAAATCATCAATATCATTAATAATATTATTATTCTTTAAAGATCTTAAAGAAGGGTATTCTAATTTAAGTGTTTTATAAAACTCATTAATAATGCTTTTAAAAGTTTTCATTTTGAGATGATTTTTATAAAATAATGGTTGAAAAAGAGTTTCAAGTCTGAGCTTGTAAATATTATAAGATAAATAGCTTTCAATTTTATCAAGATCATCTTGATCAGCCAATGCTGAAATATTAATGTGAGGAATTGATAAATCAGCATGAATAGGTATAGATGAAATAATAAAATCATATTTTTGGAGATCTTCATCAGGTAATCTATGATATTGGGTATAATGAACAATATCTAGCTGATGAGAAAATCTATCTAAGATAATTTGGGAATTAACTCTTCCTGTTTTTCCACCTAATCCAGATAACAGAAGTACTTTCATTTTTTCTGGTTTCTGATTATAAATCGCTGTATTAAAAAGAGTCGCAAAGAATGCTAATGAACTCATTGATAATGGTTGATGAATTTCTTTTTCAATGACTGAAGCTGCAATTTCAGCAAGCTCATAAGCTAATGGATAGCTCATTTTTATTTCATTATAAAGGGGGTGTCGTATTTTCTCATTATAAGTTGCACAAAGGATAACTGATTCAATGCATAATGAAAAAACACGATGGAAAAATTCATCATTCTCAAAGGAAATGAGAGTTTTTTCTTTGATTTCTTTGAGAACATCTTGAAACATTTTTTCTATTCCAGGTATTTGATTGGTAACAAGTCCAGTTGATGATCTTTTACAAATCAATTGAATTGCAATTTGGTTAATTTCAAATTCATTAAAATGACAATCAACATGACTTTCAATAAATTGAGCAATTTCTCCAGCAACATCAAATTCTTTTCTTCCTTCAATATATGATAAATCAGGAGAACTTGTGAGAACACGATCAGCAATGATTCTAGAAATGCTCACAGATAAACTCAGCAAAAAGTCACATAAAGAAATATCAGAAATTTCTATCTGATTTTTATGAAGAATTTTTATAATTCCATATTCCAAAGAATCTTTTTGTGTAATGAAAGAATGTAAATAATCATAAAACATTTCTGATTCATTCAATTTTGTAAAAAGATAATCACATAATGGTTTTCTTTTGTTGACCTCGGCTCCAGTAATACAAATACCATAATTTGGTTTTTGTTTAAAAGAAAGTTGATATTTTTGGCAAATTTGTTGTCTTGCTTTTTTAAGATCACTAGAAATTGTAGAACGACTGATTAATAATTCATCAGCCAAATCATCAATCTTAATGTAATCATTTGTTTCAATAAGTCTACGAATAATATAGTCCTGTCTTTCATTTGGGAGTGTAGGAAATATTGATTCACGATGTCTCTCAGCATCTTCAATGATTTTTTCAAGTTGGGAAAGGGTATGAGATGATTTATTTTTGATAATGTAACCTTTAGAAGTTTTTGATATCAATTCATATCCTAAAGATGTCAGTGCATTTTTTACATTTAACATTTCATCTCTTACAAGACGTCTATTCATTCCAGTTGCGGCAGCAATATCGTAAGAAGTAAGATACTGTGATGAAGAAACAAGAAGTTTAATAATTTCTATTTCATTCTTTTTAAAAATCATAGATTTCAACCTCCTTTATCAAAAAGATTATATCAAAAAAATAAAAATGAGTAAACGTTTTCCTGAAATTTTTTATTTTTTTTATTGCTTTAAAACATATATATACCAATACTTTTGATAAAAAGATTTAATAACGTGTCATTTGTTGTGCCAATACATTATGTCGAAAAAAATAAAAAGAAGTGATAGGATAAAACATGTAAAAGGGAAAACGTTTACACAAACGTTTCTCTGAATTTAAGACG
Organism: uncultured Erysipelotrichaceae bacterium; assembly: GCA_951801965.1. Classification (GTDB taxonomy): domain Bacteria; phylum Bacillota_I; class Bacilli_A; order Erysipelotrichales; family Coprobacillaceae; genus CATOPA01. Next base: position 2,318 of record CATOPA010000137.1, read on the forward strand.
AAGGGAGAAAAAATATGTCTGAAAAGAAATCTTTTATGGATTCTGTAATGGAAAAAGTTGACATTATTGCTGGTCCAATGACTAAGTTTGGTCAAATACCATTCGTTAAGGCTATCACTAATGGTATGGTTGCTGCATTACCAGTAACTATGGTTGGTTCACTTTTCTTAGTTGCTTTCTTATTTTGCTCTGATGGTGGATTAACTCAAACAGCTTTATTACCATTCATGAAACCATATGCTGGTGACTTGGCATTAGTTAACAGCTTATCTATGGGAATGATGGCGATTTATATCATTATCGCTATGGGTTCTGAATATGCCGAAATCAAAGGATTTAGTAAAACAACTGGTGCTGTTGGTGCAATGTTTGCATTCGTGTTGTTAAACTACAATGCTGTTGGTAAATTATTTGTTGAAGGTGTAAGTGATGCTTCTCAATTAGTTGATGCTGTTGCTGTTAACTATTGGGGGGGGTGCTGGACTTATCACTGCAATGATCGCTGGTGCTATCGCTATTAACGTTATTGATTTCTGTTATAAGAAACATATCGTTATTAAATTACCAGATACTGTACCACCTGCAATTGCAAACAGTTTCTCAGCAATTATTCCTTATTTCTTTATTACATTAATTTGTTGGGGAGTAAGAACATTAGCTGGAATTAACATTCCTGAATTAGTAGGACAAATGTTATTACCAGTATTAGGAAAAGCTGATAATGTATTCGTTTATACATTACAACAATTCTTTAGTGCATTATTATGGACTTGTGGTTTACATGGTGATAATATTACTGGTGCTGTTATCAATACATTCTTACCAACATGGATTGCAGAAAACAATGCTGCATTTATGGCTGGTACAGCAGTTGCTGATTTACCATATGTATGGACACCAAACTTATGTAGATTATCTCAATGGGTATCAACTTGTTGGCCAATCTTAGTTTATATGTTTATGTCAAGCAAGAAATTGCCTCATTTAAAACCTTTAGGTATTATTGCTGCTCCATCAGCAATCTTCTGTATTGTTGAACCTATCATGTTCGGTTTACCAGTAGTTATGAATGGTTTCTTATTAATTCCATTTGTATTAACTCACTGTTTAACTGGTGCATTAACTTATTGGTTAACTGCTATTGGATTTGTTGGTAAAATGTATTTGAACTTACCATGGGCAACTCCATCTCCATTATTAGGATACTTAGCAGCTGGTGGTTCAGTTGGTGGAATTATTGTAGTATTCATTAACTTTGCTATCGGTATGGTTATCTTCTATCCATTCTGGAAAGCTTATGAAAAATCTGAAGTTGCAAAAATGGAAGCAGAAGCTGTTGAAGCTTAATTATTTATAAAAATTTAATTAACAATTTAAGGAGGCTTGAAAAAGCCTTCTTTCACTCAAAGGAGGAAAAATGATGAAAGAATGTCCACATTGTCATAAAGATTTACCAGATGATTCGACTTATTGTTATCATTGTGGAAAAGCTGTTGATGAAATATCAGAAAATAAAAGTGAAAAGAAAGTACAGAAATTGAAAAAAAATCCTCGTCCTAATAGTTGGTCAAAGCTTGGAATCATGATCTTTTTTATAGGACTGATTGCTTTTGATTTTATTTTGGGTACTGTTGTCAATGCATTTGGTGGGAATGTGAAGATTCCTTACATCATTAGTATGTGTTTATATATTATTGCAATCATTTGTGGTATAATGTCTTTACGTATAGATAAACAAGATATGAAGAAAGGATATGAACCTGTAGGAAATAAAAATTATGCTTATATTTCTATTTTCTTAAGTATCTTTATTCTTTTGGTAAATCTTAATCAAATTATTTTAAAGTAAAGAAAGGAATATGAAAATGTATTGTAGAAAATGTGGTGCTGAACTTAAAGAATCAGCAAAGTTTTGTGATAGTTGTGGCACTGAGGTTGTTAAAGTAAAACAAAGAAGCTATCAAGAAAAATATGATGACAATAAGAAAAAAGCAAAGAGTGAACAGCAGTCAAAAAAAGACATTGAAAGAATGGAAAAGCATAAAGATGAGAAGAACCCATATATCAATGCTGCTTTAGTTGCAGTATTCATTTCATTTGTTTTGGCTGTTTTTCCATGGAATTTTGTTGCAGAAGGTGTAGGAACAAGCCTACCTATGAGAATAGCAGTTATTGCTTTTGCATTATTATCTGATTACCATAGTACGAAAGCTAAACAAGTGAATAACCTTATTTATAGCAAATATGGTTTTAGAATAAGAGAAAATACTGTCAAACTTGTAAGTGTTTTTGCGGTAGTTATGACAATTATAGGTTCATTTGCACTATTTATGTATGGTGCATAATGACCCTTTTTTAACACAAATACATTTGTAAAAAATGAAAGGAGAAGAAAAATGAGTGTATTATTTTTTAAACCTATTGCTAGACCTGCAATATGGGGACATACTTTAGTAAAGGATTATTTTGGTTATGATGATTTTCCATTAGGAATTGGTCAATCATGGTCTTTTAGCGCTCAAGAAGGTGCATCAACAGTATGTATAAGTGATCCTTACAAAGGAAAAACATTATTGGAATTATGGAAGGATCATCAAGAATTGTTTGGTCATCCTCAAGAAGAATTTCCAGTTATTATTTCATTAGTAGGACCAGAAGATGATTTAAGTATTCAAGTTCATCCTGATCAAAAGCGTGCTCAAGAAATTGGATATCCAAATGGTAAGAATGAAGCGTGGTACTTCATTGAAGCAGAAGAAGGAGCCAATATTGTTTATGGTCATAACGCTAAAGATGAAAAAGATCTGAGAAATTATATTGAACAAGATCAATGGGATGAGTTAATCCGTCATTTAGATGTTCATCCAGGTGATTTTGTTTATTTACCAGCTGGATTATTACATGCTTTAAGAAAAGGTAGTGTTGTTTATGAAATTCAGCAGGCAACAGATATTAC
>CATOPA010000138.1 GCA_951801965.1 uncultured Erysipelotrichaceae bacterium
AATCAACATTGCCCTTTTTATATTCCTCAATAAAATATTGGTAAATTCCTAATGGTGTAGATCCTGTCGCAAATCCAATAGCTGGAGATGAATGTTGATGAATAAAATCAACAATATACTTCCCTACAAAACAATCCACATCTTTTTCACTTTCAAAAACACATACTTTCATGAACTTCGTTCTCCCTTCGATAATCTCTTATGATCTTATTCTTTTATCAATGCCTATCTTATATTTCAACATTTCACTTATTTTATATGTTAGAAAACCGTTTTCATTGATAAAAGTCTTCATTATTTTATCATACATTTCCTTGATTGAATAGATTTTTTCACAATTTCGCCTATACATCATCATAAAATTTAACCATCTCATTAAATAATGAAAAAGTAAAAAAGAATATGATATAATATAAGTGGCAAGTCAAGCATAATTACGGCTATGTAAAGTGAAAATCCTACTTCTTTTATAAAAATATGTTTAAATATAAGTGGAGGTGAGTTTATGGGATTAGGAATTATCGCATTAGGACTTTGGCTGTTGCTAGGCATTCAATTTCATTATAATGAAATCTCTCTGTTTCCAGAGATTGTTGCTTTTATGGTGCTGGTCTATGGATTATGTAGTGTTTTAAAGAAAACCAGACAAAAAGAATTTATCATAGCCCTTGTCTTTTTAGGAATTGAAATCATTATAACAATATTTTTCAAAGAATATTCTTTATGGATTTTTATCATTCTTTTATATTTTATTTTTATAGGCATTGATAAAATATCCAATAACTATCCCAAAATAAAAAACTATCAAAAACAATACAAAACCTATTTAATCTGCTTATTATGTTTACAAATCCTTACAAATTTATACACAATGACTTTAGAAAATAATTTTATTATTATAATATCCATCCTTCTTATTTTCTCTTTTATTATTTTTTGCATGCTTGAATATCATATCATCAAAATAAATCATTTCATAGAAGATGAATTTATTGATTTAGAAATCGTCTCTTTAAACACCCATAAGAATCTATTCATTATACTTATCCTTACATGTATAAGTATTGGCGGTCTTATTTATGTAAAAAATGATTTTATTCATCAGATTCAACTTGAAGTCAATGAAAAAGAAGTACATTATTTCAAAGTCGATCAAGATGACTATAAAATTGCGCCATTTGGTTACAAGACCAAAAGAAGAACGACCATTCAAGGTCAAGAAATCTATATGGAATCTTCAGGGATTGAAATATACATTAAAAATGAATTATTAACAGATTCATTAAAGGTGAAATATACAATTACTTATGGCGATGATATTATTCTACAAAACTATAATAACTTTCAAGAAAAAGAATATGCAGATGAAAGCTTCTTTTATGGTCATGCTCCTTTTATTGGGTATACAGGAGGAACTATTGCTTCTGATTTCTATCAAGATGCAGGCATACTCAAGAATTATATTTCCACTGATAATACCAAGACAATGTTATTGACCATTGAACTTTATGATAAAAATGAACATTGTTATTACAGAGATTCATGTGATATAGAACCTGTTGAACCAACAACCTATTATTATGAAGATGAAGATATCTCAATAAAGAACTTCCAATACGATATGAATGCTCTTGTCAGTTTCCCTGAAATAGATATAAAAACAAGAAATCAAAATATTGGATTTATATGTATTTATTATCATGATAGTTATTATGAAGATGATCCCTTGATTTTTGATCTTCGTTTTTCACCTGATACCCAAACATTTTATCCTATAACAGAACAAAGATTCATTCATACACCGATTTCAAAATTTCAATCATTAAGAGTGGTTTATTATGACCATAATGGTAAAATCATCAAAGAGACTATATGCGATATGGAGGAACAGCCATGAAAATCATATGTTCCAATCAACATCTTCATCAATTGAAGTCACTTTTAAGAGATTACTTACATTTAGATACGGTTATTGTAGAAAAAGGTTATGAATATGAAGGATTGTGTTATTATTTTTCAATGAATCATTTAGATGATTTGCTGATGTATTTTCAATCAATGGAAAATCAATATATTCTGTGTTATGACGAAGATAAACTTTGCAAAATTTTACCTTCACAAATTGTTTATATTGAGGGTTACTCAAAAGAAGCATTTATATATACCGATCATCATCACTATTTAACTCATACAAAACTTTACGAATTAGAAGAAAGATTAACAAATCATTCTTTAATAAGGGTCAATAAATCAACAATAGTAAATATTCATTTTATTGATTATTTGATTCCTGATATTCATAGAAGATATATCATTGTCTTCAAAAATAAAAAACGTATTTTATTAACACGCAACTATGCCAAGACATTTATAGAAAAATTAAGGAGGCAAGCACTATGAAAGAAAAGATAGGAATGCATTTTAGCTTAAGTTTCATTTATATTGTTATTGCTAGAAATTTTTTAGGTGATGATGCATTGTATACAACAACAATCACTTCTTTTCAAAAAAGTCTTATTTATTGTTTATTTATTGCTGTATTTTTAACAACACTTTTAGAAGCATGGGATATCATCAAAGAAATAAGTATTCATAAAATAAATCCTTTAGCTATGATGTATGCAACAATAGTGATATCCCTTATAGCAATATATCTTTTAGATTCAATGTATTACACAATCATTATTATTTTTCTAGTAGCCCATATTTGTCAAGATTGCTGGCGTATGAACGTTATGAATAAGCAGCTGAAAAAAATTGCAAAACAATAATCTTTTCTTTATTGACATATCATTTATGATGTCATTGAAGCTTTCATACTTCATCAAAGCTTTTACTATTTTATAATGTAGTGATTAGCTATACAGTAAAAAAGGTTAATAGAAATGACTCTATTAACCCTTTTATCTTATAAAGTTTGTTCTATGAAATTCTTCTTTTTGAGGTAAGCCATATTTTTCTTTACCATCTGCTATACACTTCATTAAAAATGACATATTTCTGGCAAGAACTCTCATTGTTTGTAAACCTTCTTCGTCTTGTAAGACTTCTCCTTGTTCTCTTCCGTGAATAGCATTCCAGTATTGCGTTGATGCGATTGGCATTCCTGAAATTGCAAAAAATTTATTGATTTCATCATAAGTCGCTGATATTCCACCACGTCTTGCAATAACAGCACTCGCTCCTACCTTCATTGTTTTATCATATGTTGTACTATAAAATAATCTTGTTAAAAATGAAATCAGTGTAGAATTGGCTGAACCATAATAAACAGGTGTTCCAACGACAAATCCATCACATTCTTCAAATTTCTTTGCCATTTCATTCACTTCATCATCAAAAATACATTTTCCTGACTTTTTGCATGTCATACAAGCAATACACCCTCGGATATTTTTATTTCCTATATGAATGATTTCTGTTTCAATATTCTCTTCATTAAAAATTTTAATCATTTCATCTAAAGCAATTCTTGTATTTCCTTTCACATGCGGACTTCCATTCACTAACAATACTTTCATTTTTTTCATCTCCTTCACTTTTATTTTATTATATCATTTTTAGTAGAAAAAGTATTAAAATTCTATTTATTTTCATGTATAATATGAAAGATATGATTTAAAGGAGAAAAATAATTTTATGATTTTAGAACAAATAGATGAAAAATTAATCGCTTTAGCAAAACAATCTGATTTAGATTTAAATGATATTTATAAAAATATTGATGATATCTGTTTAGGTCATTCCAATAGAATCTTATCTGCATTTATTGAAAATCAAGTGTCTTATACTGACTTTGCTGATATTAATGGTTATGGAAACTATGATGAAGGAAGAAATAAGTTAGAGAAAATCTTTGCGACAGTATTAGGCTGTGAAGATTCATTAGTAAGACCACAAATCATGAGTGGAACAAATGCCTTGTATTTAACACTTTCAGCTTTATTAAAACATGGAGATACAATGATTTCTTTATCAGGTGCTCCTTATGATTCTTTACAAGAGATGATTGGTTTAAGTGGAAACTCTACTCAATCTTTAAAAGCGAATGGTGTTCTTTATGAACAAATAGATTTAATTGATGATGAATTTGATGAAGAAAAAATTGTGAAGCGTTTAAAAGAAAACAATGTGAAATTAGTAGAAATCCAAAGATCTAGAGGATATTCACATAGGTTATCGTTAACAATTTCTAAAATAGAACATATCATTACTCAAATAAGAAAAGTCAATAAAGATGTGATTATTATGGTTGATAATTGTTATGGTGAATTAGTAGAAGATAAAGAACCTGGACATATTGGTGCAGATATTGTTGTGGGTTCATTAATGAAAAATCTAGGTGGTGGAATTGCGCCTACTGGTGGATATGTTGCTGGGAAAAGTAATCTTATCAATATGGTTGCTGAAAGATTAACAGCTCCTGGTATTGGAAAAGATTTAGGTGCAAACTTTAATTTAAATAATTCATTTTTTAAAGGAATTTTCATGGCACCTCATGCTGTCAAAAATGCTTTAAAAACAGCTGTATTTACTGCATATATGTTAGAAAAACTAGGATATAAAAATATTTCTCCTAGATATAATGAAAAAAGAACAGACATTATTCAAACATTAGAACTTGAAACAAAAGAAAATCTTGTTGCTTTTACTCAAGGTATTCAAGAATCCAGTCCAATTGATTCATTTGTTCATGTTTTACCAGCACCAATGCCAGGATATCCTTTTGATGAAGTGATGGCAAGTGGTAGCTTTACACAAGGAAGTACCATTGAACTCAGTGCTGATGCTCCTGTTATTGAACCATATACTTTATATATGCAAGGTGGGCTGACTTTTGAATATGGAAAACTTTCTATTTTACTAGCACTCACAAAAATGAAGAATAAATAATAGTAAAGGACTGTGACAAAATCACAGTCCTTTTACATAAGTCTTGATTTAATTAACAGCTTCCCATCTGTCCGCCATCAATTCGTATAACGGTATTATTGATGAAATTTGCCTCATCGCTAATCAAAAATTTAACAAGATAAGCCACTTCTTTAGGTTCCCCATATCGTTTTACCATAATCTTTTCTTGTTCTTCTTTTAAGAAGTCTTCATCATATCCATCTAGCTCATTCTCAGTTCCAATAAAACCAGGTGCAATACAATTAACATGAATATATGGAGCAAATTCATAAGCCAAATTATGTGTCATTGAAATTAAGGCAGCTTTTGAG
>CATOPA010000139.1 GCA_951801965.1 uncultured Erysipelotrichaceae bacterium
CTACAATTGACATAGAAACATATTCATTATCTCTTGTTTCTTTAGCATATTGTAAAGCTGTTTTTAATGCTTCTTGACTATCTTTTGTCCATGAAGCTGTATCAGCATTTTCAGCTTGACGAATAACTTCATTTAAGTGTGTTTTATCGATAGATACATAAGTCACTTTACTTACCAATAATTCTTGAATAGAAATATCCTGATTTTCATTCCATTCTATCTTTACTGATAATATATGTTCTACTGATTCTGGTAAAACAAATTCATTAAGTGTTGTATTTAATGTACCTACTTCTATCCAATGAGGTGCATCATTTGTTTCATCAATAACCTCTGCATAAACAGTTGCCTTCGAAATTGCAGTTGGAGATTGAAGAACAGTTATTTTATTTCTTTGTGTATCTTCTGTTACCTTATAAACAAGTTCTCCACCTTGATTTTCAACTGGTTTAAATGCAGATGATGTATCTTTATCAACCACTTTTAATACTTCATATCCAACTTGTCCTAAAACTGTAGATGTGACTGTTGGATCAGTTGTTGAAGCTAGAGGCTCTCCATCATTAATTTCAAATTCAGTAAATCTTACCCACTTATCAGCACCTACTTTTGTTTGCGTAATTTCAAACTTAATATAACGTGCTTTTACATCTAAATCATTTACTGACTTAGTGTTATATGAAATTTCATGCACTGGTAAAATATCTTGTACTGTATCAGTATTTTCTAATTCACCTGGATTTGCAGTTCCATCTTGATTTCCAAAAGTCATAATATCTGTCCAATCGATTCCATTTTGTGAAACAGAAATCTTTGCATGACGTGGGAAATCAGTATTACTATCTCTAGAAACAACTTTAAAAGTATGTAAATCGATGACTTGTCCTAAGTCATAAGTCACATAAGCCCCTGCCACTTGGCTTCCTTTAAAAATAGTTTCAGAAGCACGATTTTTATCAAATAAGTTTTCTTTTTCTTGAACAGTAAATCTATTTGTTTCACTTACATTCAACTCATAAATTTCATTTGAATTCACAATAAATTTTGTTAAATCAAATGATACTGCTTGTTGTCCTTTATTTATTAAACGAACATAACGTGCATTACCAACTTGATTTTGATCAGTGACTTCTTCAAAAACAATACCATTTTCTGAAATTTCTAATACCAACCCTTGAGGGACGTCTACTTCTAATGAAGATAAATCTTTTAATCTCTCTAGCTTAATTCCTACATATTCACCTGGTTGAAGAGTCAATCCACTTGCTTGTAATAATGTTGTTTGTTCTAAAGAATGAATAGATTCTAATCCTTTTAAAGAATCAACATTTGTATATGTATATTCCTGTGTCGGTAATAATGTGTTTTCAGAAACATCAATTTCACCAAATTTAATCCAGCATCCTTTTTGAGCTTTATTCACAAGACGAACATAACGTGCTTGAATTCCTGACATATCTTCATCAATGATATCTTGGCCTGAAGATACACCAGTATATGATTTAAAGGTCGTCCAATTTTCACCATCAATTGAATATTGTAAATCATATTTTTCCCACTTGTCACCACCATCTAATCCAACAGCAGCATGGAATTTTCCTAAATCAGCAATTCTTCCTAAATCTAATCCAAGATAATCACCTTCACGTGTTATATCTCCAGATGTGCTATACCAAATACCACTTGAATCACTTCCATCAAGTAAATTGGCCTCACTTCCACTATAAATACCAAAAGTACTTGTTTTAATAATTGTTTTTGTTAGAGGTGTCTTATCAGCACTACTATCATATCTTTGGACTGATAGTTCATTAAATTGCCACCATCCCTGAGTTTTCTCTAAATTACGTATACGAACTGCATCTGCATGTACACCACTCAAATTCATTTCTATTTCATATGGGACATCATTTAATGTTTGATAAATTTTCCATTCTCCGTTAACACGATACTCAATAGCAGCTTTAGCAATCTTATCTTTTGCTCCTGTTCCATGAGAAATATTAACAAGACCAACTTCAATAACTTCACCAAATTCTACACCAACCCATGCATCAGCTAATGTACAATCTTTATCTTCAATATTTTGAGCTGATTTTGCAAATGATGCATTTGTTGTTGTACTTCCATCTATAATATTATCAATACTTCCAGCTCTAACAACCATGTTATCTGTATTATATAACGGTGATAATGTTAATGCACCATTATATTCTTCAACCAATATTTCAAAAACATTCCACCATTTTTGAGTATTGTCATCAAGATTTCTCAAACGAACAGCTTCTGCTTGTACCCCTTTGAAATCTACTATAACTTCTGCACCTAAATCAGATAACTCAGTCAATTGTTTCCATACGCCATTAACACGATACTCAATCGCAGCATGTGAAACTTTATCTCCTGAAGCTTGATAGAACTTCATTACGCCAACATATTGTGGTGAATCAAATTCTAATCCTACAGCTGCATCTTTATGAATCTGATCAATCTTGTTATCTGGATTACCTTCACGGAAATTCAATCCACTAGATAAACTTCCATCAACAAGTGAACTTAAATCAGGATTATTATCATTATCTTGACTACCAGCAACAACAACCATATCCTCAATAAAAGGAACTCCTGATAAAATAACATTTGGTTCTTCTTCTACACCATTAATAATGATATCCTTACATCCCAACCACATATTTCCCTTATCTTGTGTTGAAATGATACGAACACCTTTTACTTTCAACCCTAATCCTTCTAACTCAATAAGTGCTCTTGTATCACTATATTCACTATTAGCTATATCAATCCATTCTTTTCCATCAACAGTGTATTGTACTTTTGCAGCATCAAATGTATCTCTTGCATTATTACTTTGACCCATCTTAAAAGTAACACTATTTATATCAATAACTTGATTATACATAATTCCTATATAAGTTCCTGCAGTTGTACTATTTGGATTTTTCCAGACTACATCAGTTGTTTCATCATTATCCAATAAGTTTTCTAAACTTCCTGTAGGCGTATCACTACGATTTGTAATAACTTTAGCAATGATTTGACTTGGATCAATGATACTTCCAATCGTAATTGATAATTCTTCATTTAAATAATCTGCAAATGGGATAATATATTTTGCTCCAGCTTGAGCAATATCTGTCTGATTATTAATTTTTTGACGAATATGAGATTTAGAAGCTTCTATTTTCGCAACAGCTAAAGTATAATGACTCACTGCTTCATCATTTTGATTTTCTTTCAAAGCAATAGCTGTTTGAATTAATTCAATACATGCTTCACTTATTTCTTTTAAAGATAAACGCCAAGGATCAATTTCCTCTTTTAAATTTTCATTTTGTGATAATTGATCAAAATCATCACAAGCTTTCATAATTTTTTCAAATTCATTTATCAAAGTTTGACCTTTGTCAGTTATATCTTCATCTTTTGCAAAGGCATTTTTAAAATCATCTAATAACGGCTTTAATTCCTCAGATTCAGCCAAATTTAAGCCATGACCATTTGGTGAAGGATCACTCAAATGTTTTGCCATTTCATATAAAGCATCACCAGCATTCTCATCAATATATTTAAACGAATCCTGCCAGCTCTTATCTGCATCAAATCCTTTGACATTCCATGCATAATCAGCAACAGCAAATAATGCAACCTTAGATGCTTCTGCTTCTTGCATAGGATTTGTAACAACACCTTCTAAATCCTCAACATTGACATCAGTATGTAGTAATGAGCCTTTCCCCATCATTAAACGTTTCATATTAATATCATTAACTGGCCAGTTCAACCAGAATAAAGGACTTCTACGTGGAGATGCTCCAGCAGGCAAATCTCTTGTTTTAAAATGATCTAAAGTAATCTGCTCAACAGGTTGACATACAGCCTCTCCAGTCCAGAAAATTTGAATATCTTTATCAAAGCCTTGATCATAATCATCTAATTCACCTTGCACCCACCATGCGTTATTGTATCCACCTGGACAGAAAACAAGATTGTAAACATCACCTTTAGAATCAACCCACTTCTGTAAACGATCCATAACATCAACAACAACAGAACGTGGTAATCCTCCAGCATCATCACCAAGAACTCCAAATTGACGAACACCAATATCATACAATTGTTCAAACTTAGCTATAATCTTTTCAATATCACTATCAAAACTTGATGCTGTAATTCCACCATTCATAAATGGATGAATTGTCCATACAAAACGACATTTGCTTTTCTGTCCAACCTCTACCATTTTACGCATTTCGGCTAATCTTTCAGCTGGATATAAATCTCTCCATCTTCCACTATGATATGGATCATCCTTTGGTGCAAAAATATAAGATGTCATCTTAAAATCTCCACCAAATTCCATTAAAGAAATACGATCTTCATCACTCCATGGAATACCATAATATCCTTCAATAAAACCTCTTGTCTTTGTAGAAGCAAAATCATCAATTCTTAAATGACGAATTGTTCTTCCTTCCATTTGGTTAAAAATATGTTTTAAAGATGTTACACCATAAAATGATGCATCTGTATTTTTACCTAAAATGGCTATTGTTTTATTGTTTATATAAAGAATATGAGAATCAATCTTATCAAAGAACGATTCATTATAATCAATACTTTCATCAAAATATTGATCAACATAGCCCTGAGAACCATATGTTCCTATCAATACATTTGTCACATTCTCCTGACTCTTATTTGAAATAGTTATATTTATATTTTTTGAATCAAAAATTTCTTTAACTCTGTTTTTTGTCACATCATCAATTGTCTCATCATAGACAACATTCACATCTTTAGAAATAACAAATTCTCCATCTAAATATTCTATTGATTGTGGATTTGGATAAATCTCATATCCTTTTTCATCCACCGCTTTGACTGGCATCATTTGACTTATTCCCAAAGTCATTGACAATGACAAAATAGATAACAGAATTTTTTTCCATTTGTTACCCATTAAAAAATCTCCTTCCCGTTAAAATAAAGTCATCTTTTTACTCGCTATAGAATCTTTCTATTGCTTTTCAATGCTAAAAATAATGTCTTCCCTCCTTCTTCATTGATTCTGTTATATGATAAGACTAAATAAATTTTAAAATATTCTCATAGTCAACTCATTTCCCAAACATTAATACAATACAAACATTAACTATTTTACCAAATATTTTAC
>CATOPA010000140.1 GCA_951801965.1 uncultured Erysipelotrichaceae bacterium
GGATACAATTGAGTGATATTCGTTCTATTGATATACAACGATTAGACTTAAGAAAACCATTTTATGAAGTTTTAACAGAAAGAAAGGAGATTATGGATTTTGTAGAAAAAAATCTATTTGAATAGTTATCTTTTTTCATGTATGATATGTCATATGTGAGGAAATAACAATGAATGAGTTTATATGTGGATGTAAAAAAAGTTTACCTATAGCTCTGGGATATTTCCCAGTAGCTTTTTCTTTTGGGGTTTTTGTTGTCTCTAGTGGATTACCTTTGGGGCTAGCGACTTTTATTTCTTTAACCAATTTAACATCATCAGGACAGTTTGCTGGAGTTTCTTTGATGTTAAGTCAAGCAAGTTATATGGAAGTAGCAATAACTTTGCTTTTGATCAATGCAAGATACAGTTTGATGTCTTTATCTTTAAGTCAAAAAATTGATAAGACGATGAGTACAGTGAAAAGAATGATTATTTCTTTTGGAATTACTGATGAAACCTTTTCATTAGCATCACTTCAAGAAGGAACTTTATCATTTCAGTTTATGTTAGGGTTTATTCTTGTTCCAATAGTGGGATGGACTTTGGGGGCATTATGTGGAGAAACACTCATGAATTATTTACCTGTATCTTTACAAAATGCTATGGGAATTGCACTCTATGGTATGTTTATTGCTATTATTGTTCCAGCTTCAACAAATTCAAGAAAGATACTAGAAGTGGTTCTTGTGAGTGCTTGTGTTTCAGTTGTTTTTTATTATATACCTTTATTTCATGTGCTATCTAGTGGGATGAAATTGATTATTTCTACGTTATCAGGAGCTATTTATGGTGCTATAAGATATCCTGTTAGAAAGGAGCATGTATGAGTCAATATCAATTCATATGTGTTTTGATTATGGCAGTATTAACATATTTGCCAAGAATGCTACCATTAACATTTTTTAGAAAGGATATTGAGTCAACGTTTATTCAATCTTTGTTGTACTATGTTCCTTATGCTGTTTTGGCAGCCTTAACTTTTCCTAGTGTCTTATATTCTACTTCATCTTTACCTAGTGCTATTGCTGGATGTGTTGTTGGTATTTATTTTGCGTATAAAAATAAAGGTTTGGTTTTTGTTGCACTTGTGACAATGATGACAAGTTATATTGTGAGTTTTATTTGTTAGGAATCAGAGAAATCTGGTTCTTTTTTGTTAAAGGAGAGTTAAATGAGATTTTTGATTCGTTCACCACCAAGAGGGTGGTTATTTTTTTATATGAAGAAAAAAGGAGATAGAAAGAATGAGAAAAATGATAAGATGTTTTTTATGTTTGATAATGGTATTATTAAGTTTTTTACCTTCATTACAGATTGTTTATGCAAAAGAAGTTGTTTTAGATAGAGATACGAGTATGAGTACTTATGTAAAAGTGAAAGCATATACTGATAATTTAGGAGCATATCATGAGGAACAAGGGAAACGAGTTTTTAAAATTGATAATCAATATGCTTATTGTATTGAATCAAATGTTGGCTTAAGCGATGATAAAATTTATCAAGATGGTACTACAGCCCAAGATATTTTATCCTCTCAAAGAAATCAAGTGACAACTTGGCAACAAAAATATGATATGCTTTCTGTATTATTGGCTTTTGTTCCTACCAAAATTCAATCCCAACAACGTAAAGAACATATTCAATGGTTAGTAGGGCAAGTTATGGTATGGGAAATTACAGGAGAGGAAAGAAAAGCTTCTTTTGTTTATGCAGGAGTGACACAAAAAGATGCTACTGCATATAGAGATGTCTATGAATGGGTTAATGATGAAGATGAGGATTATTTTTGGGAATATTATCATCAAATTGAAGAAAAAATATTGAAGTATTGGAAAGTTCCTTCTTTTATGTCTAAGAATAGTGGAGAAAGTTCTATGACCTTAGATCATTATGATGGAACTTTTTATTATCAGGAGTTTATTGATGCTCATCAAGTTTTAGATCAGTATGATTTCTCTGCCAATCAATGTGAAATTGAAGTGAATCATGATCGTTTGCTAATAAAGACTAAAGTTCCTTCTTCAGTGACTTTAACTGCAACATTGAAACCCTTATATCAAGTCAAAGCTCCGTTGTTTTGGACTGATGGGCATTATCAGAAAACAATGACTGCATCACTTCAGCATACTGCGAATTATAAGGCATATGCAAATGTTGATATTGGTAAAGGAAGATTAAAAATTGTCAAGTATGATGATCAAAAAACACCATTAGCAAATACTATTTTTGAAATTGTTTCACCAAATCAAGAGGTAAGAAGAGAAACAACGAATAGTCATGGTGAAATTGTTTTAAATCAAATAGAAAGTGGCTTATATCAAATCAAAGAAGTTACTGCAACAGATGGCTATATCATCAATGAAAAAACATTCTCTATTCATGTTTATCCTAGTCAAACAGCAACACAAACGATTGTTAATGATGAACCTCTTGGAACAATTACATTACATAAATCTATAGATGGTTCCTCACAATATGTGGGAGATGCTTATTTAAGAGGAAATGAATACAGTTTATATGCAAAGGAGGATATTACAAATCGTTCGAAAAGTCATATTTATTATCATAAGGATGACTTGATTTGTCGAAAAGTAACAAATGATGTGGGTGAAATTATCTTTGATCAATTGTATTTGGGAGAATATTATATAAAAGAAACAAAGGCTAATGATTCTCTTATTTTAAATCAAGAAATTTATTCAATATCTTTAAGTTATAAAGATATGTATACAGCATATATTCATGAAAATATTGATGTAAAGAATGAATATAATTCACAACGCATTCGTATTTTTAAACAAGGTGAAAGTGATAGCCAAGCTGGTGTAATCAAAGGGATAAAAGGTGCTGAATTTACCTTTGTACTGAATAATGATTATCAAAAGTATGGTTTTGAAAAATCACCTATTTATTTTCAGGGTGAGACAGATGAAAATGGTTTTTTAGTGACATCATTATTACCCTATGGTATTTATTATGTTAGAGAAACAAAAACTCCACTGGGATATTATGGAGCAGCAGATTTTTTAATCACCGTTACAAAAAATCATACAGATTATCCTGAGGGATATCAGATTCAACATATCACAGTGAATAATCGACCATTTGAATCATTGCTGAAAATTGTGAAAAGAGATAGTGAAACAAAGCAAATTGTTAAATATTCTCCAGCAACTTTTAAGATCAAGGATTTAAAAACGCAACAATATATTTCTTATAAGGATTATTCCTTACCATCACAAATTGTTGATCAATGGACAACGAATGAAGATGGAACAATTATATTAAATACATATTTGAAGGAAGGACAATATCAGTTAGAAGAGATCAAAGCTCCTTTTGGCTACACAATAGCGAAAGAACCAGTGATTTTTACAGTTACAGCAAAAGAGAGTGAAAAGTTTGAAAATGGTAACATTCCAATAATAACTATAGATATGTTAAATGATCCTGTTAAAGGTCAAATTAAGATAGAAAAGAAAGGTGAGGTATTAGTAGGATTTGAAAATCAGCAGTTTGTTTATGAAAAAATAGGACTCTCACATGCCATTTTTGGAATCTATGCAAAAGAGAATATTGTAAGTCCATGTGATGGAACGATTCTTTTTAAGAAGGGGCAATATGTTGAAAAACTAGAAACCTTGCAGGATGGATGTATAATGTCTTCTTTGTTACCTTTAGGGAAGTATGAAGTGAAAGAATTGAAAGCACCTTATGGTTATCTTCTTTGCCAAGACAGTCAGGAAGTTGATTTGTCTTATCAAGGAGAATTGAAAGATATTGTTTTTGAGAATATAAGTTTTTTTAATGAGAGACAAAAAATGAGTATTGATGTTGAGAAGAGAGATGCAAAAGATTTTTCTTTGCTGAAAAATGTTCAATTCTCTTTGTATGCAAATGCTGATATTTATAATATAAATGGTGATATCATTGTTAATAAAGGAACATTATTGCAAAGTCAAAAAACAAATGACAATGGAAGAATTTATTTTGATATTGATTTGCCTTTAGCACAAGATGATCAAGACCAATTTTATATTTTAAAAGAAACAAAACAATTAGATGGATATATTTTAGAATCAAAAGATAACTTTATTGATGCCCGTTATCAGGAGAAAGAGCATGAGCTCTTTTTTTCTTATAAGTTATTGAATCAAAAAACACAAACTTATATTTATAAAGTTGATGAAAACAAACGTCCTCTTAAAAATGCTCTTTTGCAAATCATTGATCCTGTAACACAAACTGTTCTTTATGAATGGACAACAACGCAAGATGTATTTTGTATAGAAGGATTGATTGTTGGAAAACCATATATTTTACATGAAGTACAAGCACCATTAGGATATCAAATAGCTAAAGATATAGAATTTGTAGTTACAGATTCTTCACAAGATATTTATATGCAGGATATACACATACCTGTTGTGACTCTAGGGGATGAACCTCCAGTAAAAACAGCAGATACTCTTGGAACATATAACTATTGTGTATGGATTCTTTTATGCTTAGCAGTTATGCTGTCTATGAAAATGGAAACAAAGTAATTTTTATACATGAGAAATAGTGTCTTAAACACTATTTCTCACAATAAAAAATGCAAGAGAAATATAACATCTCTTGCATAATATCATTAAAGATTTAATAAACGTTTTGTATCTCTTGCAATAACAAGCTCTTCATTAGTAGGAATTACATAAACCTTGATTTTTGATTCGGGTTTTGTGATGAGACGTTCACCTTGACCATGTTCATTCGCCTCGTCATCAATAACGATACCTAAAGCTTCACTGACCAATGAAAGAATTTCTTTTCTTGCATATGCGGAATTTTCACCAATACCAGCAGTAAAAGCAATAGCATCACAACCACCTAATGCAATAAAGTATCTACCAATATAGGCAATAACACGTCTAAAGAAAATATCCATAGCAAGTTTTGCTCTTTCGTTTCCTTCAATAGCAGCATTTTGAACATCTCTAAAGTCACTAGAAACGCCAGAAACACCAAGAAGTCCAGATTCTTTATTTAAAATATGAATGACTTCATGCATATTAATGTGAAGAGTGTCAACCAAATATTCAACGACAGAAGGGTCTAAATCACCACTTCTTGTTCCCATCATAATTC
>CATOPA010000141.1 GCA_951801965.1 uncultured Erysipelotrichaceae bacterium
TCTTTATACATACCAAATAAACAACAAGCAGCAGTGACAATAAAGCACCAAACTCCTGCAGTCATCGCCAATCCTTGACCTTTCACGAAACGATATTCTGGATGAAATTTATCTTTTGATTTACGTAAAGCAATATATGCAGCAAATACCCATAAATAACGCATAGGCATTGTTACAGAATTTAATTTTGTTAATTGTGTTAAGACAGCATCAGCACTTGGCACTAACGCTTGAATTAAGATAATAGTTCCTGATAAAAAGACAACCATCCAAATTCCGTTAATGTATGCTCCAAATTTATTTTTCTTTAAGAGCTGAGATGGAATGAATTGACGAGCATCTTCATTATCTAATAACATTCTTAATGGAGCATCAATACTAAGAACAAGCGTTGAGAATTGACCAATAGCATTACATGCAGCATAAATGATCATCAAAATATTTCCCATTCCATAGTATTGTCCAAGTTTTTGGAATGCCCAATATGAACCATTTGCATTATACGCATCAAAGTTTGAAGCGATATCTGCTGGATCAAACATCATACCCATAGCTATTGTACCCAAAATTGCACAAACCATAACCATGATAGCTAAGGTAATCATTCCTTTAGGAAATCCTTTTGAAGGATTTTCTACCTTATTAACATATGGAGAAATCTTTTCACATCCACCAACTGCGAATACCAATATTGATAACGATGTAAAATATCCCATATTGAATTGGGGAATTAAATTCTTTAAACTAAAATCCATATGTAAATATCCACCATTTGGATTGATAGCTGGGGCAGCAAACATCATAACAATATATAAAATTGACATAACAAACATACTTGTTCCAGCCAAAGTTGCTAGTTTTTTCAATGGATTTAAACCACGACTTGCTACCCAGCAAAAGAACAAGAAAATAGCCAAAGTTGCAAATTGAATAGGTCTTGTTCCAAATGATGAAAAAGTTTCTCCATCTTGGAATACCATCCAACTTAAAGCTTTTAAACCACCACTTCCTTTACTTGCAATATAAGTGATATGGCAAGCCCAATAAGTCCAACCAGCATAATAAGCCAACTTAGGTCCCATTGTTTCATGAATCCATGAACTCACACCACCACCAGCATTTTTAAATGCTGATCCCAGTTCTCCTACCATTAAGGCATACGGAACAAAGTACAAAGCAAACATAAGGATCCAACTAAAAATAACTTGGATACCATTAAAATAGATATAACCATTGAGAACATTTCCAAATCCCCAAACAGTTGAAAATGCCATAAATGCAAGGTTATACCAAACAATTTTTTTAGAATCTGACATTTTAATTTCCTCCTTTTTTGTTGAACGAAAACTGTAAATGACATTGTTTTAATGCATATACATTTTTGGACAACGGGACTATTATAACAAAAGTAGAAAACAAAATCGATATATTTTTATTTTTTCTTCATCATCAAAGATTGGGATTCATTTGAATAAATTTTTTATATCAAATGTGCATAATAAAAGGAATAGAGAAATGAGAAAAAATTTAATTATTCATAGCTAAAGAATGAAAGTGATTGTGTGTTTACAGTTCATATATAAAATAGTATGATTTTAGATTTAAATAAAAGAGGAGGGAAGTTTAATGTAAAAACTTCTCCTCCACATCTGATAGAGACTTTCATCCTTATCTTTTTATTTATTTAAAATTTTCTTTGATGAAATCATAAAGTGAGTAATATTGCATAGCTCCTTCTCTTTTTGCAGTGACTTTTCCATCTTTAACAATGAAAGTTGCTGGATAAGTGACATTCACTTTAAATGTTTCTTCTATATATTTATCACTGTCTTCAACATCTTTTATGTCTAGATAATAAAGAGGTGTTGATCTGTTTGCTGTTGTATATTCAGTCATTACACTTTGATAACCATAAAGTGTTGAATCAGTAGAATTTCCTACAACAATAACAAAATCCTTTCCATCTTCTACCATTTTTGTGACTTGCGTTTGTGTTACTGTTTTATAGTCCTTAAATGTTGCTTGACGATAAGCAAATAAACCTAAAAAAACAACTAAGACAATTCCAAAGACACTTATTTCTTTTGCAAATTTCTTAATTAATTCCATGACTCATGCCTCCTAATGTTCATATTTTATCAAATTTATAGCTGTATGACAATAAGAATATTATGTGAATATGTAGAGAAATGTTTACAATCTTTTCAAATAAAGATAAAATGAAAGAAAGAGGATACAAAGGAGAAAAGTGAAAATGAAAAAATATTTGACTCTAGATGTTGGAGGAAGTGCAATCAAATATGCACTGATTCAAAGTGATTTAAACATTATTGAAAAATCAAGTGTACCTACTCCTTTAGATACACTGGATAATTTTGTAGAAGCTATAGGAAAATTATACGATCAGTATGCTTCACAAATTGATGGTATAGCAATAAGTATGCCAGGAATCATTGATCCTGATCAAGGATTTTCTTATACTGGAGGAGCTTTACGTTATATCGAAAAGCTTGAAACTGTTAAAACTCTTCAAAAAAGATGCCCTATACCTATTACTATTGGTAATGATGCGAAATGTGCAGCAAATGCTGAAATTGGATTTGGAAATTTACAGGATATTGAAGATGGCGCTGTTGTTATTTTAGGAACTGGTATTGGTGGATGTCTTATTAAAAATCATCAAGTTCATACAGGAAAACATTTTAGTGCTGGGGAATTTTCTTTTGTGAAAACGAATTATCATACATCAATTGGTTGGGATGATGCATGGTCAACAAGAACAGGGATTAAAGGATTATTAGAAAGAGTCCAAGAAGAATTAGAAACAGACCAGAAGTTAACAGGTATTGAAATTTTTGAAATGGCTAATCAAGGCAATGAAAAAGTTATTGCTGGAATTAATCAATTTGCCTTAGAGATTGCGACTCAAATATTTAATGTACATATTATCTTTGATTGTGAAAAGGTCGCTATTGGTGGTGGAATCAGTGCTCAACCATTGTTAATAGAACTTATTCAAAAGAATCTTGATTTGATTTTTGACCATTTAGGTTTTGAAGTTCATCACCCTGAAATTGTTCCATGCTTATTTAGAAATGATGCTAATCTTATAGGAGCATTATATCAGCATATGAAAACATACAAGTAAATTGTATGTTTTTTAAATATTTTTACATTTGAAAGAAAGAAGTGGTATAATACATAAAGTCAAAAGGAGGATAAAGATGAATCAAAGAGTCATTAAGAATATTATAGGAATATTGATTGGAAATACGATTTATGCTTTAGCAGTTTTATTATTTATTGTACCAAATGGTTTGATTACTGGAGGTTCTACAGGTTTAGCAATTGCAAGTTTCCATGCATTTTCTTTTCCTATAACATATTTTGTTTCAATTTTTAATATATTTATGTTTATTTTGGGATATGCAATTTTAGGAAAACGATTCGCATTAACAACATTAATGAGTACAATTTATTATCCTTTCATATTGAGTGTTTTTGAAAAAACAATAGGTTATGAAAAAATGACTAATGATCCCTTGCTTGCGGCATTGTTTGGTGGCGTTATGATTGGAGTTGCAATTGGTCTTGTCATAAAGTGTCATGCTTCAACGGGTGGAATGGACATACCACCATTAATATTAGCTAAGAAATTTGCTATTCCTGTTTCGATTTCTATGTATGTTTTTGATTTTTTCATTTTGCTGATGCAAATTTTTTATACAGATAAGGAAATGGTTCTTTATGGTATTGTTTTGGTTGCTACATATACTATTGTCTTAGATAAAGCCTTGATGATAGGGAAGTCACAGACTGAAGTGATGATTATTTCAAAAGAGTATGAGAAGATTAATGAAGCAATTATTTATGAATTGGATAGGGGAACAACTATGTTAAAGTCTATATCTGGTTATATGAAAAATGAATATCCTATTGTGATGACTGTCGTTTCTAATCGAGAGCTTCCTAAGTTAAATGAATTGATTTTAAGTATTGATGATCATGCATTTATGGTTGTGAGTAAAGTTAATGAAGTCAAGGGAAGAGGTTTTACATTTAAAAAAGAGTATCTTAAATAATAAGATATGTTATAATAAGAAAGAAATGGAGGATTATATATGAGTCAAGAATGTGAACATAATTGTGAATCATGTCAAGAAGATTGTGATGAGAGAAGTTTTTTAGCTCCTATGAATGCTCACTCTCATGTGAAAAAGGTTATTGGAATTGTTAGTGGTAAGGGTGGAGTTGGAAAATCTTCTATCACTTCTTTGTTGACTGTATTAAAACAAAGAGAAGGATATAAAGTTGCTGTTTTAGATGGAGATATTACAGGTCCATCAATAGCAAAAGCGTTTGGAGTAGAAGGGACACAGCTTTATTCAAATGGACAAGAAATCATACCAGCTCAAACAGCATTTGGTACTAAAATTATTTCAACCAATTTATTATTAGATAATCCAGAAGAACCTGTTGTTTGGAGAGGTCCTATTTTAGCTGGAATGGTTAAACAATTTTGGAGTGATGTTTTATGGGGTGAGATTGATTATATGTTTGTAGATATGCCACCTGGAACAGGAGATGTGCCGTTAACAGTTTTTCAATCTTTACCAATTGATGGCATTGTCATTGTGACAAGTCCACAAGAATTAGTAGGAATGATAGTAGAAAAAGCAGTGAATATGGCAAGAAAAATGAATATTCCTATTTTGGGAATTGTGGAAAATATGAGCTATGTAGAATGTCCTTCTTGTGGTCAAAAAATTTATGTATTTGGTAAGAGTCATCTTAATGATATTGCTGATAAATATGATTTAAAAGTATTAGGTAAGTTACCATTAGATAGTGAATTAACAAAATTGAGTGATCTTGGAATGATAGAAGACTATCAAGCAGATTGGTTAGATGAACTTCAAGAAGCATTGAAAGATATTTAAAAAGGAAAGCTAAGACTCAATGTCAAATTAACTTGGTAATTTAAAATCTGGCGTTGTAGGGGGACCCCTTTAAAGTTTATACGTTGCTTTTAAAAGTAGCCTTTAAATTTTAGCGTGGTGCCTTTTTTGTATATAATAAAACCTTCATGTTAGAATATC
>CATOPA010000142.1 GCA_951801965.1 uncultured Erysipelotrichaceae bacterium
TGAGTAATTAACAATCCTTTGATTTTTCTTTGATTACGTTTTAAATACGTATAATCAGGAATAACATAGTCTATTCCAGGTAATCCATCTTCTGCAAATTTCACACCTGCATCTATAATCATCAATTCATTTTCATGCTCTATGCAGTACATATTCTTTCCAACTTCATTTAATCCACCTAAGGCAAAAACTTTTGTATCTAAAGAATAGTCCACATGTGATTTTTTCATATTTTTATTATGAGTTTGTCCTTTTTGAATAGGACGACGTTTTGGCATATCAGCCATTCTTTTCACCTTTCTTTCTTAATAAGTATACCATGCTTATTTATATATTAAAAAATAATATAAAAGTCAAGTTTGACATGACTTATGACTTGTTAGAATCATAACTTATTTTATTATAAATATTATCTTTTATACAAAATATGGTTCATCATAAATCTTTTTGTCAGTGTCATTATAACAAACTCTTTACAATGTGTATATAAAAAATGTAGAAAATAAAAGAGGTATACTTGAGAAGTATACCCCATTTATAATAAAATGTCCAAATAAAATTTAAATAAGCCTTTTACATGCTGCAATTGCAAGAGCATGTGGTCCAATATGACATGAAACACTTAATGATAAAGGATCACAGATAATCTCATGATGAGGGAACATATCTTGTAATGTTGCTTTCAATTCTAAAGCTTGTTCCTTATCATATGTATAAGCAATCATAATTCTTGCTTGAGAAAAATCATCATGATCAGGATCAATTCTTTCTTTGATATCTTGAAGAGTTGCATCTATCATAATCTTAGAAGCTTTTGACATAGTACGTGTTTTTTGGAAAGAATCTAATTTTTCTCCTTGAATTGTTAAAATAGGTTTGATTTTTAACAATCCCCCTAAAGCTGCGGCTGCAGGAGTAATACGTCCTCCTTTTTTTAAGTATTCTAATGTATTCACTGTAATATAGATCGTTGCATTCATTTTATTTTTCATTAAAATATCATGAATTTCTTTAGCAGATTTTCCTTGTTTTGCTAATTTTAAGGCATCAAAAACATCCCATTTTTGTGTAACGGAAATACGTTGTGAATCAACAACATAAACCTTTCCTTTATATGTCTCATCTTCAGCAAGCATCATTGCTGTTTGACAAGAACCACTGAGTCCACTTGACATAGGAATATGAACAATTTCATCATAATCCTTTAAAATCGTATCAAAGAATGCTGTGACTTCTCCAGCAGCTGGTTGAGAAGTAAAGATATCAGCATCATTCATTAATTTTTCATAAAACTCTTCTTGTGTTAAATTAATATCTTCTTTATATTCTTGACCATCAATAGTAAAAGGCATTGGTAAAACAAAAACACCAAGCTCTTTTGCTTCTTTTTGTGTAATACCACTGTTACTATCAGTCATAATGGCTACTTTCATGGAATACCTCCTTATTTATCAGTATGACATTATTATTTTATCCTATTTATAAAATATTTCAACCTTTTTGATACTACAAATGGAATAATGACTAAACTTCATATATAATAGTTGATAAGAGGTGGAGAAAGAATGCAAGCGATGATTGATAATTTTCAAACAAAGTATATGAGTGCAATAATGAATGTGATAGATGGAGTAGTTGTTTTTGTTGTTGGGTGGTACTTGATAAAATTATTTATTTATATATTGATGAAAATGTTGAAGAAAACAACTTTAGATTCTATTATTATTAATTTTATAAGATCTATTTTAATAACTTCTTTAAGAATTGTTTTGATAATTACAACTTTGTCGACAATAGGTGTTCCTACAACATCATTAGTGGCTATTTTGACAACTGCTGGAGCTGCTGTTGCTTTAGGATTGCAAGATTCATTAAAAGGCTTTGTTTCAGGAATGGTTATTTTATTTGCTAAACCTTTTGTTAAGGGAGATATTATTGAGATTAATCAATATATAGGAAAGATACAAGAAATTCAATTGTTATATACAATATTGATGACATTTGATAATAAGATGGTTGTGATTCCTAACAATCAATTGGCATCTCAAACTTTTGTGAATTATTCTCATGAAGATATCAGAAGAGTAGATATGAGTATAGATGTACATTATCAAAGTGACATTGCTTTAGTGAAAAGAGTTATTTATCAAGTGATTGAACAGCATACTTATTCTTTAAAAGAACCACTCCCTTATATAAGAGTAAGTGAATACAAGGAACATGCTATAGAAATAACAATAAGAGTCTGGACAAAAACAGAACATTACTATGATTTGAGAGATGATTTAATTGAACAAATTAAACAAGCTTTTGATAAGAATAATATTTCTATCCCTTATCCTCAAATAGATGTACATATATCTTAAATAAGGAATTTTCTTATCCTTCTTATGATAAAAAAAGAAGGATAAGAATAGATAATAGCAAAAGACTTTTTTCTATGTTTTGGTAAAACACATGTATACAATATAGAGAAAAGGCAATAAAAATTTAATAAAAAAACAAAAATAGCAAAAACTTTCATGAAAAAGATAAAAAACAAAGAATTTGATTGATTTATTCATGGAATTTCGGTATGATGAGAGATATAAAAGTCTATTCAAATGGGGGAATGGCTTTTGTAAAGATGAAAGGTATGATAAAAAAATGGGAAAATATTTAATTAAGCGTGTGCTTATAGGGGGATTGACTTTATTCCTTCTATCAAGTATTACTTTTTTCTTGATGCAAGCAACACCAGGATCACCAATTAGTGGTGAAAAATATAAAAATGAAGCTGCAAGACAAGCAGCAATAGAAAAATACGGATTAGATAGACCTGTATTTGAACAGTATCAATCATATATGGTAAAAGCTTTGCATGGGGATTTTGGTGAAAGTATGGTTAAAGCTGATCGTATGGTCGGAGATACGATTTTTGGAGCTTTTCCAATTACAGCAAGATTGGGAATTATGGCTTTTACTTTTGCGATGATTACAGGTTTGACATTGGGGACTGTTGCAGCTTTGTCGAAGAGGCAATGGATTAGTAATATATGTATGGTCATAGCGACTATTGGGGTTTCAGTACCGTCATTTTTGTTGGCGTTGATGTTGATTGTCTTTGTTGGGGTTCCTTTAAAGATTCCGTTTATTGGATTGGTATCACCTGCTAATTACATTTTACCAGTGATATCATTAGCATTCTATCCAATTTCAATGATTACACGTTTAACACGTAGTAGTATGTTAGAAGTTATGAGACAAGATTATATTATTCTTGCTCGTTCTAAGGGAACACCATATAAGAGAGTTGTTATTAAACATGCATTGAAAAATGCATTGTTACCTGTTGTGACTTATGCTGGACCAGCATTTGCATTTATGTTGACAGGAAGCTTTGTTGTGGAAACTATTTTTGCAATTCCTGGTATTGGAAATGAGTTCGTGACTAGTGTTATGTCAAGGGACTACTATATGATTATGGGAATGACAATTTTTATTGGTTTCTTAATTATTGTATTTAATATTATTAGTGATGTTCTTGCGGCAGCAATTGACCCAAGAATTAAGTTGAAATAAGGAGGGAAGAGAATGGATTTGAATAAAGAAAATGAACTTGAATTGACTCCTGACTTATTTGAACCACTTGATGAGAGTGAAAAGAATGCTGAAAAAATTTCTTATGAAAGTAAGACATATTTTCAGGATGCATGGATAAGATTTAAGAAGAATAAATTAGCTTTAGCAGGATTAGCATTTTTAATCTTTATGTTGCTTTTCTGTATTATTGTTCCAATGGTTTCACCATATACTTATGATGGACAAGATGTTGCGAATCGTTATGCACCAATGTCATTAGCACATCCTTTTGGAACTGATGATTTTGGAAGAGATAGTTTAGTTAGACTTTGTATGGGTGGACGTATTTCACTAGCAGTTGGATTCGCAGGTGCTGCTGTTTGTCTTGTTATTGGTGTCGTTTATGGAGCTATTGCAGGATATGTTGGTGGAAAAGTGGATATGGTCATGATGCGTTTTGTTGATATGATGTATTCTATCCCAGATATGTTATACATTATTATTATTGTTGTTGTTTTTGGGAATAACTTTGTAACGATCATCCTAGGAATTTGTATATCCTCTTGGATGGGGATGGCTAGGCAAGTCAGAACACAGGTTATGACTTTGAAAGAACAGGAATTCTCTTTAGCTGCCTTTGTTTTAGGAGCAAAGAAATCAAGAATTATGTTTAAACATTTATTGATTAACAGTATGGGTCCTATTATTGTTACAGTATCTTTATTAGTACCTAGTGTTATTTTTTATGAATCATTCTTAGGCTTTTTGGGAATTGGGTTAAGTGTACCTCAAGCAAGTTGGGGAACTTTAGCAAATGATGCACGTGGTTTAATGACTGCACAACCATTACAAATCATGTTACCAGTTCTTGCAATATGTTTAACAATGTTAGCTTTGAACTTTATTGGAGATGGATTGGGAGATGCTCTTGATCCTAAGAAGAAGTAGGGAGGTATAAGATGAGTTTATTAGAAGTAAAACACCTCACTACTGAGTTCTCAACTGAGAATGGAACAGTCAGTGCAGTGAGAGATGTTTCATTTTCATTGGAAAAAGGTGAGGTATTAGGAATTGTTGGTGAGTCTGGGTCTGGAAAGTCTCAAACAATGTTTTCTGTTATGGGATTATTAGCAAGTAACGGAAGAGTTTCAAATGGTGAAATTTTATTAGAAGGTAAAGATATTTCTCCTTTGGCTTTTTCTAATCCAAACGAATATGAGGAAACAATGAATGATATTCGTGGAAATGATATGGCTATGATTTTTCAGGATCCAATGACATTCTTGAATCCAGTTTTGACAATTGAAGCTCAATTAACAGAGCCTATTTATAATCATAACAAAGGAATTTCTAAGGAAGAAGCAAGACAACGTGCTATTGAATTGATGTCTCAAGTTGGAATTCCTTCTCCAGAAAAGAGATTAAAACAATATCCATTCCAATTTTCTGGTGGAATGAGACAACGTATTATTATTGCGATTGCTTTGGCTTGTAATCCTAAGCTGATTAT
>CATOPA010000143.1 GCA_951801965.1 uncultured Erysipelotrichaceae bacterium
CATCTATATTTCTTTCCTTCTTCTTAGAAAATTGATAAAAATGTATTAATTCATCTTTAAAACCTTCATGTATATTCTTTTTACATTTCTTAATTTGATTTGATGAATCATATCCTCTTAATGGATCTAATTTATCTGCAACATAGACACATTTTCCAATTGGAGAAATTGTTATTGATGCAGTTGTATGATCTTCTATAGCCTTTAATATTTCTTTATCCTTCACTAAAAACTCATTTTCACTAACATAACTTGATAACCATTGATGCCAAATTGCCACTGGCTTATGTACATATTGAGGATAAAAACGCTTCATAAGAGCTAATGATTCTTCATAGTCCATTTCTTTTGCAATATCATGAAGCATTCCAGCAATATATGCTTTTTTTTCATCCAACTGATTGGCCATAGCGATTTGTGAAGCTAACTTAGCAACACTACAAGTATGTAACCATCTTTTTTTACTCATACGTGAAAAAACTATTGTTTCTAAATACAATCCTTTTGATGTAATATACTCTAAAACTTTTTTGTCTAACATTTCAATATGTCCACTTCTAACTTCACTACTTGAAGCAAAAACAGGTGGATTATTTAATATAATAAAATGATACTCTTCAATCATTTTTAAGTCTACAGTATATCCCCCTCTTTGAAATGCTACTAATTGAACCATTTGACTAATCTTTTTAGCTTCCTTCCATTTATGAAATGCATTGGCTTGATCCATTCCCATAATATAAAAATACTCATAATCTGGATGCTTTTTTTTCAACTTAGTTATAGTATCAATTGTATAATTTTTTTCTTGAGACTGACTTTCTAGTTCTATTGTATTGATTGTTATAGAAGATTGATCAGATATAGCGAGTTGTATCATATTTATACGATCATGAGCACTGACACAGTTTTTATCTTTCCATGGATTGTTCAATGTAGGAATAAGTTGAATTTCATCAAGTGCTAATTGTTTTAATGCTATCTTGGCAACTTCAATATGAGCATTATGGATTGGGTCAAAGCTTCCTCCAAATAGTCCTATTTTTCTCATGGTAATTTATACAACCTTTTTTCACTTTGTCTATATAATACAATAGTTCGTCCAATTAGCTGAATAATTTCTGCTTTTGTATGTAAACTTAATTCTAAAGCAACTTGATGAATATCCTCTGAGCAATTGTCTAGCAACTTTACCTTGATAAGTTCTTGCGCTTCTAAAGCATCAGAAATACCTTGAATTTGATTATCATTTACACCATCTTTTCCCACTTGAAAAATGGCATGAAGATGATGTGCTTCACTTCTTAAAAATCTTTTTTGTTTTCCTGTTAACATATTTATCCCTCTTTCTTTATATAATAGCTTCTCTTATCATAACTGAAATTTTTGGTGGTACATAGACCCTCACTTTTCCACGATGAGAGTGAATAGATACAAAGCCTAAACCAGATATAACAATATCACACTTATAATCTGGAAGTGTAAAATCAAAAAATTTCATATCTTTCATTGTATTTATACCATCAATTTCATATTGTAATGTTTTATGACGATCATATAGACCATCAGCATTTATTGTTTTTGTTCTATGTATCTTTATATTTTTTGAAAAGTATGCAACAAACCCTGTTTGTTCGCCATCTATATAATCAATACGAGCTAAGCCACCAAAAAATAATGTTTGTCCTTGATTCAATTGAAAAACCATAGGAGATAATTCACTTTGTGGAATAATCTTTTTAATATCATTATTATTTAAAATGTGTGTCATTTGATCTTCGTTAATGATACCTGGTGTATCATATAAATATGAATGATCATCTAAAGGTATTTCAATAAGATTGAGTGTTGTTCCAGGAAATTCAGAAACCGTAATCAAATGATTATCCTCAATCTTGGCATAATGTTTTAATAATGCATTAATAAAAGTTGATTTACCTACATTTGTTATTCCTACAACATAAACATCTCTTTTATGGCGATGTTGCATAATTGTATCATAGATATAATCTAAATTCATATTTTTCTTACCACTTGTAATAATAACATCTAGTGGTTTTATTCCTTCTTCTTTTAATTGTCTTCTTACCCAATGCTCTAATTTACGCTCTTTAACTGACTTAGGAAGAATATCTCTCTTATTAGCAAGAACAATAACATCATTGTATGATATATGTCTCATAAATCCTTGAATAAGGCTTCCATGAAAATCAAATAAATCAATCATATATACAACAAGACAATCTTTCTCACCAATTGTTTGTAAAATCTTTAAAAAATCATCTTTTTCCATATGTAAGTTTTGTAATTTATGATAATTTTTTAATTGAAAGCAGCGTTGACAAAGTACTTGATCTCTTTGCATTGCATTTTTAGGAACATATCCTATATATTTTTGATTCTCATTTTGAATAAATGCTCCACATCCATAACATTTTATTTCAGTATTCATTTCTACCATCCTTTTTTTCTTATTTTACATGATTTCCTCATAGAAGAAAAGCATAAACATAATCAATCATTTCCTTCATATAATATCATGAGGTGAACAAGATTGACAACATTAATAACATTATTGCAACAATTTTTATTTGTTTCATTCATTAAAACACAAGCTTTTAAAAAACAACTTTCCCAAAAAGAAGAAAATGAACTTTTAGAAAAATATTTTCAAGGAAGTCAAGAAGCTCGCAATCAACTGATTGAACACAACTTAAGGCTTGTTGCTCATATAGCAAAAAAATATGAAGGAGGAAAAGATCTTCAAGAAGATCTTATTAGCATTGGTACAATTGGACTTATCAAAGCTATAGATAGTTATAAACCAGATAAATCTACTAAACTTGGGACATATGCAGCAAGATGTATAGAAAATGAAATTCTTATGCATATGCGTTCTAACAAAAAAACAGCATTAGATGTTTCTTTAAATGAAGTCTTAGGGATTGATAAAGATGGTGCAGAAATGACCTTATTAGATATTCTCCCTGCTGATCAAAAAGAAATTATTGATCAAGTTCAAACAGAACAACACATTTCCCAACTTCAAGAATATTTTGCTATTTTAACACCAAGAGAACAAGAGATTCTCATTTATAGATATGGGTTAAATAACCATAAAATCTTTACCCAAAAAGAAATTGCTAATTATATGCATATTTCTCGTTCCTATGTTTCTCGATTAGAAAAAAGAGCTCTTATCAAATTACTAAAAGCTTATTTAAATCATAAGTAAAAGAATATGAGAAAATCTCATATTCTAAAAATCATCTTTAAATAAATCATCAAATGAAATAGGTTCAAACTGTTTTTCTTTGATTTCTTTAGGTTCAACAATGATTTGTTCAACTTCTTTCTCTTGAATAGATTCAATATCATCTAAAACTATTGAATGTTCTTTCTTTTTTTCAGGCATTTTCAATTTTTCCTGAGAAACTTCTTCAATTTTAGCAAA
This sequence comes from uncultured Erysipelotrichaceae bacterium, assembly GCA_951801965.1. Taxonomy (GTDB): domain Bacteria; phylum Bacillota_I; class Bacilli_A; order Erysipelotrichales; family Coprobacillaceae; genus CATOPA01. The sequence goes on from CATOPA010000143.1 coordinate 3,455, forward strand.
TAAAGATGTTGATAGAGAGAAAGGATTATAAACATTTATAATTTCTTCTCCTTTTAAAGAAGTAATGATACTTGGTTTGACTAACATTTGACTGTATGAATAGTCTTTAATAAATATTCTTTCAATCTTTTGATCTGTCATAATATCAAGATAATCTTGAGTATTAAGTATAAATGATTTTAAAGAAAGAATCTGTTTTGATTTAGGAGATTTATATATAAGATTTCCTTTTGTTGCACGATGACAGCTTGGAATATCTGAAACTCTCATTCTTTTTATTCCAGGCTGATCACTTATTAAAACATATGAATCTGTTCTTAAAGGATTAAAAATATTCATAGAAATCAATTCATCATCTTTTAAATTAATTCCCTTTATACCTCCTGCCTTAATTCCTAAAATTGAGACTTCTTGTTCAGTATATAAAGTAACATATCCATTTTTAGATGTTAAAATAATTCCTTGTTGTCCATCAGTTAACCCAATAGAAAGAAGAACATCATCTTGCTTAAGATTCATACATTTAATCGCTTTAGAAAAACGCATTACTTCAAACTCTTTTAATTCAACACGTTTAATTTGTCCTAATTTTGTAACTAAGACAACATAAAGTGGTAACTCGAATGATTTCACTAGTAAAGATCCAATTATCTTTTCATCAGGAGAGACTTTAACTAAATAACTAATATGCTTTCCTAAATCTTTCCATCTAAATTCTTCAAGCTTGTGAACAGGAATATATAAGTAATTTCCTTTGTCAGTAAAAATTAATAATTTATCTAATGTATTAGCATAATGTAAATCAATTAAAACATCATCTTCTTTTTTTCCAATAGGTGTATTTTCACTTGCTTTATATGATCTTTGAGAAATACGTTTTACATATCCATCACGTGTAATAGAAACATAAATATTTTCAGATGCTACCATTGCTTCCTCATTAATGTTTATCTCTAATACTTCATCTTTAATTTGAGTTAAACGTGGAGTTGGATATTGCTTTTTAATATTCTTTAATTCATCAATAATAACTTTTCTCAATACTTTATCACTATCTAATATAGCATTTAATTTTTGAATAGTTTGCTCTAACTCAAAGCGTTCATTTTCCAATGCAACGATATCTGTATTTGTTAATCTATATAATTGTAATGTCACAATAGCCTCAGCTTGCTTTTCAGAGAATCCAAACTTTGTCTGAATATTCATTTTTGCATCTGATTTATCTTTTGAATGTCTAATTGTATAAACAACATCATCAAGTATTGAAACTGCTTTAATCAAACCATCAACAATATGTTTTCTTTCATTAGCCTTATTTAAATCAAAAAGAGAACGTTTTGTAATTACCTCAATTTGATGATCAATATACCCATCAAGAATACTTTCAATTCCCATCAATACTGGTCTTTTATCCTTAATAGCAACCATATTATAATTATAATTCTTTTGTAATTCTGTATTTTTATAAAAATAATGAAGTGTGTTTGTAACATCAATATCTTTCTTTAGTTCAATAACAATACTCAAACCATTTCTATCAGAT
>CATOPA010000144.1 GCA_951801965.1 uncultured Erysipelotrichaceae bacterium
GTATTGTGGCTCTTTATTGATGTGATGAACATCATCTTGTTCCATATGAATTTCATCTTTAGAAGCCTCTAAAGCAATAGCTATTTCATGTTTGAAAGATGCAAAACTTTTACAATTCAAATCTTTGCAAAAACGTGAAAGAGTTGCTGGTGAGGTATAACATAAATCAGCCAAATCATTAATACTCATATCTGGAATAATGTTAAGATGAGTCAAAATAGTATGTGCTATTGTATAATACATATCTTGAGAAGAAGAGACATTGACATATGACATTAAAGTATATAAAATATCAACTTCATTATATGTATCACTTGTCATAGCTATGCTCCTTTAAATAGCGTTTTCTTCCTATCTCATATAAATCATTTCCATATGCATCAACAATCACTGTTAAAGGAAAATCTTTCACTTTAAGCTTACGAATAGCTTCAGGACCTAAATCATCAAAAGCTATAACTTCACATTCTTGTACACAGCGACCAATATAAGCGCCAGCACCACCAATAGCTCCAAAGTAAACTCCAAAGTATTTTTGTATGGCCTCTTTAACACTTTCTTGACGATACCCTTTTCCTATCATTCCTCTTAATCCTAATGATAACAGTTTTGGTGCATAAGCATCCATACGTCCCGATGTTGTTGGACCTCCACTACCAAAAATAGCATTTGGTTTTGGTGGTGTTGGACCTACATAATAAATAATTTGATTATCTACATCAAAAGGTAAAGTTTTTCCTTCTTCAATCATCTGAATCATTTTTTTATGAGCAGCATCTCTTCCAGTATAAATAATTCCAGAAAGCAACACTTGATCTCCTGCCTTTAAATAAAGAACTTTTTCTTTTGTGAGTGGTGTAGTGATATGTTTTATCATAAGATAACCTCCTTATGCCTAGCAACATGACAACATATACTCACTGCAACAGGTAACCCTGCAATGTGTGTAGGATATGTTTCAATAGCTAAAGATAATGCTGTTGTTTTCCCACCATAACCTGCTGGTCCTATTCCTGTTTGATTAATCATCTCTAATAATTCTTTTTCTAAAGCTTTGTATCGTTCATCAAAATGATGTGTTCCAATTTCTCTAAGCATCGCTTTTTTAGCAAGTAAAGTTACTTTGTCAAAAGAACCACCAATTCCTACGCCAATAACCATTGGTGGACAAGCATTAGGTCCAGCATCATGAACAACTTTTAAAACAAAATCTTTAACTCCCTGAACACCTTCACTTGGCTTTAACATTTTGACTTGACTCATATTTTCACTACCAAATCCTTTTGGAGCAACAATTATCTTTAATTGATCTCCTTTTGTTATTTCATAATGAATAATAGCAGGTGTATTATCTCTTGTATTGATACGATCAAATAATGGATCATCAACAACACTTTTACGCAAATATCCTTCTTCATATCCTTGACGAACACCTTCTTGAATGGCTTCACTTAATGATCCTTCTATATAAACTTCTTGCCCTATTTCTACAAAGATACAAGTCATTCCTGTATCTTGACAGATTGGAGAAAGTGTTGATTTTGCAAGAAGAGCATTTTCTTTTAAAATATTTAGCGTTTCTTTTGCAATATCTCCGTCTTCATCTTCATAAGCTTTCATCAAAGCTCTTTGCACATCGTGAGGCAAAATATAATTTGCTTCTTGGCAAAGTCTTTTTACCTCTTGAACAATTGTTTCTTCTTTGATTATTCTCATGTCTATCCCCTCCTCTTTAAAAAACATTATATATAATTTTATCTATAAGAACAAGAAAAAGAATTAAAGGATATGAACCTTTAATTCTTGAAGTGAAGGACAATATAATGAATAATATCTTAAAGACATTAACTCGATTGTTGTCAACAAACTATGTTTACCAGTTTTTCTATTCACCTTATCACCCATAATAATATGATGATGAATAGGTATTTCTATATCTAAATCAGGATTACATGTCATTAATACAACTTTACATCCTGATTTTTTGATATATTGAAGAATCTTATGTCCACTACCAGTAAAATAACCATTGACAGTAATCAATATAGCAACACTTTCTTTTGTAAGTGATTTTGCACACTCTAACTGTCTAGAAATGTCCATATAAGCCATAGTAAATTTTTCTAACATCAATAAATCTGTCTGAAAATGAAGTGCTGCACTTTGTGAAAATTGTGTTCCAAAAAAGGCGACAGAATGACTTTGATGAATTAACTCAAGTGTTGCATCAATCTCTTTCCAATCCAATACTCTTGGTAAGTCTGAAACATAATTAATGACTTGTTGAACATATTCATCTGTTGCTTCTTGAGGATTATCTCGCATTGTTTCTAAAGAAATATTAATCAAGTTATTAAATCTTTTGTCGTTAGAATGAAAAGTATAGCATTCTTGTTTCAAGTGAGCATAATTTTCATATCCCAAAGCTCTACAAAAACGAGAGATTGTTGCAGGAGAAACAAAGCATTCGCTAGCGAGCTCACTAATTCTCATTGTTGCAATACGATAAAAATTATTTGCCATAAATAGTGCAATATTATAGTATGTATCATTTTCTTGAGCTGTATCCAAAAATATAATTAAACGATAAAATAAGTTTTTCATCTTGTTCTCCTACTTTCTTCTATAAACTCCTGAAATATTTTTATCTAAAGTACTGACATCTCCATCTTCATTCACTTGAATCTGGTCTTTTTGTAATGTAAAGTGAAGACTATATCCATCTAATGAACTTTCACATACAGCTTGCAAGTGATCTTGATCAAGATACATTGCTTCATCATAAAAACCAGCCTTACCACATTTTATACGAAATGATATGCCATTATCAATATCCTGTATAATTGTCAATGTGGTATCGTCTAAAACATACTCACCAGCCCACATAGATTCATCAACTTCTTTTACAGGCAAATCATCAGATGATGGATGATGACATCCTAATAATATCAATAAAATCAAACAAACTCCAAATATTTTTTTCATAATATCACCTTCATTTACAAATTCACATTTTTTTTGACAATTTATTTAAATTCTACCCATAGACTTGTTTTATACTATAAGTGTAGTCAATAAAATATTTGTTTTCCCTCAAATATGACTACATTCATGATATCCTTTCCCAAAACTGATATCTTTTCAAAGAAGATGTGGACTCCCACCACATCTTCTTTTATTTTTTTACTTCAAAACTTCTTTATAAACTCTTAAAACGTTTTTATAGAAAACTTTTTCAATATCTTCTTCACTCAATCCTGCTTCTTGCATAGCTGTATATAAAAGAGGCATATAAGAAGCATCCTTGATTTCTAGATTTTGTGGTATACCATCAAAATCAGTTCCCAATCCTACATAGTCAATCCCAACAAGATTTTTAACATATAAAATATGTTCAACCATTGATGAAATTTTAGAAAGTGACTCTTGTTCTCCTTGTTCTAAAAATCCTGCTGCGAAATTAATTCCCATAACACCTCCACGTTTAGCGAGTTTTTTTATCATATCATCACTTAAATTACGGGCATGTGGACAAAGACTTCTTACATTAGAATGTGAAGCAACAAATGGCTGATTTGTTAAATGGTAAACATCATAAAATCCAGCATCAGATAAATGAGAAACATCTATGATAATGCCTAGTCTCTCACACTCTTTGACATAAGCTTTGCCAAATTCAGTCAATCCATTTTTTTCATCACAAACACCATATCCATGATGACTTTCCTGACTATCAAAATTTGGATAACCAATCCCATTAACATAATTCCAATTTAAAGCAATCATTCTGACACCAAGGCGATAATAATTTCTTAAATAAGACAAATCATTATTGACAACGCCCCCTTCTTCTAAAGTCAAAAGAGCGCTCATCTTATTCTCTTTTTGATTCTTCAAAATATCATCATAGTAAGTCACAACAGAAATACTTTCTTTATTCTTATCCATCTCATTATAAAATGTATCTATTAAATGCTGAACATGACATATAGGGTCTTCAACCTCCATTAATGGAGTAAAAATAGCAAAATTCTGTAATAAATAATCTCCTTGCCTCATCTTTTCAATACTTATATTCAAATCATTATGCTTTAATCCAACATCTTTTCCATCTCTTTGATAACGATCTATTTCAAATATTGTATCGCAATGCATATCTACAACTTTCATATTTTCCTCCTTTTGATAAATATAAGTTAGAGCAACTTATAATATTCGTTAATTAAAATCATTCCATTTTTTAAAATTTCTCTTGCTTTCTTTTAATAAATTATCAATCATTGCAGTATCATAATCATCTGCAAACCAATGAGAATAAACTTGATTATAATCATTATACATATCATTTAATAAATCTCTTTGTTTATCAGTCAAACTTTTTTTGCAGGATTATCGCATTTGTATCTTCCCTTATCATTCACAACCTCTAATTCTATTTTGTCCCCAAGTTTAAATAATTTTTGATTTAGATTTATATAAAATCAATTTATTTCAAACTCTGCATAATAAACATATTCTTTATTTTCATAGTTAAATATTTTCTTAACTCTATAATCTCCTTTTGAAAGATTCCCATAAAAAGACCAATATAATGTCCAATAATATTCACCATTTTGAGGAATAGTAAAAATTGAAGTTTCATCCCAGTGGACAGAACTAATATATTCTAATTCTGTCCAGCTATTATCATCATATTTCTCAATATAATATTTAAGATCTGCTTTTATTTCTCCATTTAAATCTTTATTTGATTGCGTACAAGTTAATTTTAAACCTGAATCAGTAACATCTGATACTTTCAGTTTTAATCCTAGTAGATTATTATCATTATCCTTAGAACTACTACATCCACATAATAAAATAACAAAAACAATCATTATAAAAATAATATTTTCCCTCTTTTTCAT
>CATOPA010000145.1 GCA_951801965.1 uncultured Erysipelotrichaceae bacterium
ACACTAAGTGGACCAACATTTTCTCTTTATGAGACAATTCATGAACAAAGTTCTCTTCAATGTGTTGTATCTGGTGGTATTAAGAATGCTGAAGATATTTATGAAGTCAAGCGAAGAGGCTATTATGGCTGTATTGTAGGAAAAGCTTATTATGAAGGAAAGATTGATTTAAAAGAGGTGATATCATGCTTGCAAAAAGAATAATTCCTTGTCTTGATATTAAAGATGGAAAAGTTGTTAAGGGCGTGAATTTCCTTGGATTAAAAGATATAGGTGATCCTATTGAAATTGCTAAAAAATATGATGAACAATGTGCTGATGAAGTTGTATTTTTAGATATTACTGCAACTTATGAAAATAGAGATATCATAAAAGATTTGATTGAACGAGGAGCTAGTGAGTTGTCTATTCCTTTGACAGTTGGTGGAGGGATTAAAACAATAGAAGATTTTAGGATGATTTTATCAAGTGGAGCAGATAAAGTTTCTATCAATTCTGCTGCTATAAAAAATCCTCAATTGATTAAAGAAGCGTCACAGGAATTTGGAGTGCAATGTGTTGTTGTTGCAATAGATGCAAAGAAAAGGGAGAATGGAAATGGTTATGATGTCTATATTGCTGGAGGAAGAGAGAATACAGGCATTGATTTGATTGAGTGGGTTAAAACATGTGAATCATTAGGAGCTGGAGAAATTCTTTTAACTTCTATGGATAAAGATGGAACAAGGGATGGTTTTGATATTGATATGTTAAATGCAGTTATTGAAGCTGTTTCTATTCCAGTAATAGCAAGTGGTGGTTGTGGTGGTAAAGAAGACATTGTGGATGTTTTTCAAAAAACCAATTGTGATGGAGCACTTGCAGCTTCTTTATTTCATTATGGTGAAGCAACAATAGATGAAGTCAAAAAAATATGTAAAGAAAATAATATACCTGTAAGGAGAAATGTATGAAACCAGATTTTAAAAAAATGAATGGATTAATACCTGCCATTGTTCAAGATGCACAAACAAAGCAGGTTTTGATGCTAGCCTATGTCAATGAAGAGGCTTATCAAAAAATGTTAGAAACAAAAGAAACTTATTTTTATTCACGTTCTAGAAATGAATTGTGGCATAAAGGGGAAACATCAGGACACATTCAATATATTCAAGGAATGTATTTAGATTGTGATTATGATACTTTATTAATATATGTGAATCAAGTTGGTGTAGCATGCCATACAGGTGCTTACTCATGCTTTTTTAATGAGATTTTACCATATCGTTTTCAAAATATATTTCATGACCTTTATGACCTTATAGAGGATAGAAAGGTTCATCCAGTAGAAAAGTCATATACAAACTATTTACTTGAACAAGGCATAGATAAAATATGTAAAAAAGTAGGAGAAGAGGCTAGTGAGACAATTATTGCTGCGAAAAATGATAATAAAGAAGAACTTATTGGTGAAATCAGTGACTTGTTTTATCATGTTTTTGTATTAATGTCTCATCAAGGAATTACTGTAGAAGATATTGAAAGTAAATTAAAAGAGAGACACCAAATTACTGGAAATAAAAAAGAATTTCATCAAAGAGGAGAATATTAGTTTTTATACAATTTAATGAATAATGTCATACCATTATTTCCAATTTGATAGGATAGTGTAATCATAACATGAAGAAGGATATCTTCATTGTTATGATTTTTTTAATATGAAATAGATTATCATTTGTGACATAAAGTGATATAATCTTTAAAAAGGAGTGAAGAATATGGATGAAATTGAAGATCTTCAATATAAAAAAATGACAGAAACTCCTGTAGGTAAACTCATTATTATGTTAGGAATTCCTACAACATTAAGTATGCTTATCACTAATATATATAACATGGCTGATACATATTTTGTCAGTCAAATCAGTATTTCTGCTAGTGGAGCAACTGGTATTGTTTTTGCATTAATGGCTATATTGCAAGCCTTTGGGTTTATGTTTGGACATGGGGCAGGAAGTCATATTAGTCGCCAGCTTGGTGCCAAAAAAATTGAAAAAGCAAAGATATATTCATCTACAAGCTTTTTTATGGCTTTATTTTTAGGTGCTTTTATTCTTATCTTTGGACTTCTTTTTCTTGAACCATTAATGAAATTGTTAGGAAGTACTGATACAATTTTAAATGATGCAAAAACTTATGCTATTTTTATATTACTTGCTGGACCAGCAATGACAACAGGATGTGTACTGAATAATATTTTACGTTATGAGGGAAAAGCATTTTATGCCATGATAGGTTTGACTTGTGGTGGTGTATTGAATATGATTATGGATCCTATTCTTATTTTTGGTTTAGGTATGGATATTGCTGGGGCAGGATTATCTACGACTCTTTCACAATATATAAGCTGTATTTTATTAATAATTCCTTTTATGAGAGGAAAAACTGTAACAAAGATACATTATCGTTACTTCACAAAAGAATTTTATGATATTAGAAATATTATTGTTACAGGATTACCAAGTTTAATGAGACAAGGAATGAACAGTTTATCAACATCATTTTTAAATGTACAAGCATCAGTTTATGGAGATAGTGCGATTGCTGCAATGAGCATAGTTTCAAGATGTGGAAATTTATTATTTAGTTGTGCATTAGGAATAGCACAAGGATTCCAGCCAGTTTGTGCTTATAATTATGGTGCTAAAAAATATGAAAGAGTGAAAAAGGGAACATGGTTTACAATGATAGCAGGGATAAGTATTTTGTCATTATTTTGTAGTGTTTGCTTTATTTATGCAAATGATGTTATTTGTCTTTTTAGAAGTGAAGCAAGTATTGTTAAAATTGGGGGACTTTCGTTGAAATATTTGTGTTTAGCATTATTATCTTTACCAATTTCTTCAGTGGGAAGTATGTTGTTTCAAAGTATTGGAAAAAGTGGAACTGCATTATTGTTAGCTTGTATTCAAAGTGGATTTATTTTTATACCACTCATTTCTATTTTACCTCATTTCTTTCATATTTATGGAATTATGCTTGCTCAGCCATGTTCTTATGTGATTGCTGCAATGATTACACTTCCGTTTGTTATTAAATTTTTAAAAACGATGAAGGAATAAATTTGGGATTTTTGTTCATAATAGTCTTATAAAAGGAGAGATGATAATGAACATTCCATTTAATGAAAGTCAAACAAAAGAAAATTTAATGAGAGCATTTGCTGGTGAATCACAAGCAAGAAATCGTTATACATTTGCTGCTGAGGTGGCAAAAAAACAAGGATATCCAATGATTGAACAAACTTTAAAGTTTACAGCAGATCAAGAAAAAGCCCATGCTGAAGTCTTTTATAATCATTTAAAAGAACTATCAGGACAAACTATTTTTATTGATGGTGGATATCCAGTCGATGTCTATGACGATGTGATTGCTGCATTAAAAAGTGCAACACACAATGAATATGAAGAGTATGAAGATGTTTATCAAAATTTTGCTGAAGTCGCAAAACAGGAAGGCTTTTTAAAGATTGCTCAAGATTTTAAAAATATAGCTGAAGTTGAAAAAGTTCATGGTGATCGCTTTGATAATCTTGTCAAAGGATTAGAAAGCAATACATTATATCAGAATGTCCAACAAGCAAAATGGATGTGCTTGAATTGTGGATTCATTTATGAAGGAGCCACTGTTCCAAAAAAATGTCCAGTTTGTGATCATGAACAAGGATATTTCATTAGATTAAACACAGCACCATTTACAAAAGAATAATTAAGAATATAAAAAGACAATAGATGAGTATCAATCACTATTGTCTTTTTTTCTGTTTAAATATCAAAGAGATCTGTAGAAAGATAGCGATCACCACCATCAGGAAGAAGAACAACTATATTTTTTCCTTCATATGTCTTTGCAAGAGTTTTACCAGCATGTAAAGCAGCACCTGAAGAAATACCAACAAGAATACCTTCTGTTTTAGCAAATTCACGGGTTGCTTCATATGCCTCATCTGTTGTTATTGTAAATATCTCATCAAAAATATGTGTGTCAAGAATATCAGGAATAAAGTTAGCACCAATTCCCTGTAGTTGATGTGAAGCAGCATAACCTTTTGTAAGAAGTGGTGAATCATATGGCTCAACACCTATAATTTTTGTATGGGGATACTTTTTTTTCAAGTATTGACCAATACCAGTAATTGTTCCACCTGTTCCAATACCTGCCACAAAAAAGTCTATTTTTCCATCCATTTGTTTATCTATTTCTGGACCAGTTGTTAAGAAATGAGCTTTAGGGTTACTTGAATTCGTAAATTGTCCAGGAATAAAGCTATCAGGAATACTTTGAGAAAGTTCTTCTGCTTTTTGAATAGCTCCGCTCATTCCTTCTTTTCCAGGTGTTAAGACAACTTCTGCTCCATAAGCTTTCATTAATTTCATTCTTTCCTGACTCATAGAATCAGGCATAACAATGATAACATGAAAGCCTAAAGCAGTACCTATAGCACACAAACCAATACCAGTATTTCCACTTGTAGGCTCAATAATCGTTGAATGGGGTTTGAGTTTTCCTTCCTCAATCGCATCAAAAATCATTTGCTTTGCGACACGATCTTTGACACTTCCTGCAGGATTATAATATTCTAATTTTGCAAATAAAGAGCTTTTTAATTGCTCTTTTTTCTTTGTATTGTTTAATTCTAGGATTGGTGTTTGACCAATCATTTCATGTAAATGTTGATAGACATTCATGATTTCATCTCCTTTTATAAAATATTATATGATGAACAATTCAGAAAATCAAAGAATATGATAATGAAACAATCACATTTATTATCTTTTTGAATATATTATCATATATAGCATTTGATAATTTTTATTGTTTGATAAATATGATTTATATAAATTAGTAGTTGTGGGTC
>CATOPA010000146.1 GCA_951801965.1 uncultured Erysipelotrichaceae bacterium
AGGAACATCTGTAGGTCTTGGTAACATTTGGAGATTTCCTTATTTATCAGCAAAATATGGAGGAGGAATATTTATTCTTGCATATATCATTCTTGCAGTCACATTTGGCTATACGATGATTATTGCAGAAACGTCTATAGGACGTATGACAAGGAAGAGTCCAGTAGGAGCATTTCGCAGTTTTGGAAATAGAATGGTTCATCGCTTTGGTGGATGGCTCAATGCTATTATTCCACTTTTAATAGTTCCATACTATTGTACAATAGGTGGATGGGTATTGAATTACTTGTGGACATATATAACTGGTCATGGAGATCAACTTGTTGCTGAATCAAGTTTTACAAATTTTATTTCTAATGGTGCAAGAGTAGAGATATTTTTTTTTATTTTTGCTGTTATCACACTTTGTGTTGTTATTTTTGGTGTTCAAGGCGGAATTGAAAGAGTATCAAAAGTCATGATGCCTATTTTAATTGTTTTAGCGATGATTGTTGCAATTTTTTCTATGACAAGAGAGGGAGCAATGGAAGGTATTCAATATCTTTTGGTTCCTAATTTAGAACATTTTTCTTTGATGACTATTGTTTCTGCTATGGGACAAATGTTTTATTCACTTTCAATTGCAATGGGAATTTTGATGACTTTTGGATCATACATGAAAAAAGAAATATCTATTGAAAAGTCTACATTACAAGTTGAGATATTTGATTCTGGTATTGCTATTATGGCTGGACTTATGATTATTCCAGCAGTGTTTGCTTTTTCTGATGGAAATCCAAATGCACTAAGCGCTGGACCATCTTTAATGTTTGAAACAATGCCGAAAATATTTGCAAATATGTCATTTGGTTCAATAATAGGATTATTATTTTTTGTTTTGGTTGCTTTTGCTGCATTAACAAGTTCTATTGCTTTAACGGAGAGTGCTGTTTCAACATTTGAAGATGAATTTGGCTGGAATAGGAAAAAGACAACATGTGTTATAGGAATGATTATCATTATTATTGGTTCTTTTACAAGTCTTGGTTATGGTCCTTTAGCATCTTTACAAATTTTTGGAATGCAGTTATTAGATTTTTTTGATTTTATAACAAACTCTATTATGATGCCAATCGCTGCTTTGATTATTTGTTATGTCACTGTTCGTTATGTTGGCTTAGATAATATTTCAAAAGAAATGAAACAATGTGGACATCAATTTAAGATGGAAAAAGTATTTCGCTTTATGATTCAATATGCCTGTCCTATATTTGTTATTATTATTTTAATCAGTTCAATTGCTAATGTTTTTGGATTTATACATATTTAATTGTGAAAATACTTTGTTGATAAAAAATGCCGAATATAAAATAAAATTGCTTTTTTATTGTATAAATTGTATTTTGTATTGAAATAGTAAATAATCTATTATAATCTCTTTAAAAAGGAGGAATGATTGAATGAATAAAGAGCTCTTAGAGCCATTAAAAGACTATATTAGACAAGTTCTTGCATTGAAAGAAAAGATGTTAATAGATTTAAATGTTCATACAAAAGAAGATATATTAGATTGTTATATGAGTTATGATTGTGACATATTTCAACATTCAGCACAAGAAGTGTGTGGTGATCATTCTTACTTATTTCATGGAAAAAAAGGATGTTTGTATGAAAGAAAAGATTATAAGATAGGGTGGGATTTTGGACATAAAGATAAATGGGTTGGAATCAATACTCTTTTGTTTTCTCATTTCATTGATTATCAAAATTATCCACAAGCTGATTTTTATGATTCTTTTAAAATTGCTGATAAATTAGATGAATATGTTGTTCAAGGCATTTTATATAGAATAGATGATTTATATTATTTTAAAGATGAAACTTTTTTAGGTGAATATAAAAATCAATAAGTCATATGTATACTTTTCATTTTTCTTTATTATATTTTAAAGAGAAATAAAAATGGAGGTATCTATGATAGAAATATGGAAAGTCATATTATTTGGAATTGTTGAGGGAATCACTGAATGGTTGCCTATTAGTAGTACAGGACATCTTATTTTATTAGATGAATTTATTAAACTCAATGTGAGTACAGAATTTTATAATGTTTTTCAAGTTGTTATACAGTTAGGAGCAATTATGGCTGTTATTGTTTTGTTTTGGAAAGAGTTAAATCCTTTTGAAAATGTAAACAATTGTCAATTTCATAAAATGAGTTTAACTCTTAATAAAAATAAGATGCTTTTATGGTTTCATATTATTATTGCCTGTTTACCAGCAGCAATAGTAGGTCTTCTTTTTGATGATCAGATAGAAAGTTTATTTTATAATTATCAATGCGTTGCTGTAGCACTTATTGTATTTGGTATTGCTTTTATAGTTGTTGAAAATAAGAAATATCATGAGCGAATTCATTCTTTAGATGATATGACAATACAAACAGCTTTTATAATTGGTATTTTTCAACTTATTGCAGCTATTTTTCCAGGAACATCTCGTTCAGGAGCAACTATCTTAGGAGCACTTTTATTAGGTGTTTCAAGAACTGTAGCGACTGAGTTTACTTTCTTTTTAGCTGTGCCAGTGATGTTTGGAGCTTCATTATTGAAAATGATAAAGTTTGGATTTGTATTAACAATGCATGAAGTGATTATTTTACTTATTGGTATAATGACTTCTTTTGGAGTTTCTTTATTTGTTATTCATTTTTTAATGGAATATATAAAAAAACATAATTTTAAATCCTTTGGGTGGTATCGAATCGTTTTAGGAATTGTTGTTTTTATTTATTTTTTGTTGTATAGTTAACACTTAAAACGTGTTTTCTTTTTATTATATTTTGTGTATAATAACTTTTAAGAAAAGAAGGGAAGAAGAAAAAATGAAAGAGAAAGAATTTGAAGCTTTATATCAAGAAACAATTGTTCAAAAAGAAAAACTAAGTCATAAGAATAATATAATATCTTTGATAAGATTTCTTTTAATGGTTATATGTATAGTCTTTCTTTTAGTAGGATATTTTCAAAAAATATATGTTTTTTATTTTCTTTCATTGTTTTCCTTTGTATCTTTTTTATTGCTTGTGCAATATCATGATACTCTTAAGCAACATCTTTTATATTACCAATCACTTCAACAAGTTTATGAAGAACATCTTTATCGTATTCAGAATAAATGGAATGCTTTTTTGTGTGATGGAGAAGAATGGCTAGATGATCATGACTATAAATCATACGATTTAGATATTTTTTCTCAACACTCATTATTTCAAATGATCAATGTTGCTTCAACATATCAAGGTAAGTGTTTATTAGCAAAAATTTTAAAAGATGATGATGTGAGTTATGAAGAAGTGATTCATAGACAAAATGCTGTTGAGGAGTTAAGTCAACATGAAGATTTTGTTTTAAAAATGCAAACTCTTGGAAAGATGATTCCATCACAAAAAGAAAAAAGCATTCAATCATTTCTTTTTATAAAAAATGAAAATTCTTTAATGTCATCTTTTATTTTTGTAGTTTCTATTTTAACAATTCTTTCATTAATTGGTATGATTATTCATTTTGGATCTCCTTATAATCAAGTTGTTTTTGAGGTAGGGGTTGTTTTTCAGCTATGTTTTTCTTTGTGTTATCTTAAGCAACATCAATCTCTTTTTAGTCCTATTGTTAAATTGGAAAAAAGCTTATCTCAATATAAAGAAATGTTTATTTTGATTCAAAAAGAAAAATTTCATTGTCAAGAATTAAAAGATATACAAAAAAGAATAGTTAGTCAAACAAATGCTATTAAAGGTATAGAAAAATTATCAATTCTTTCCCAAAGAGTACACTATCGTCAAAATATATTTGCATACATCTTATTAAATGCATTGATTATGTTTGATTTTATAATTAGAAATCAATATATTCAATGGTTGCAAGAATATCAATCATCTATGAATGATTGGTTTCAATCATTAAGTGAAATAGAAGCATACATGAGTTTATGTATATTAAAAATTGATGACTATCCTGTAACAATGCCCCATATTCATCAAGAACAAGTTTTATCTTTTAAAAATTTAAGACATCCATTAATACCAGTGGATAAGGCTGTTGGTAATGATTTTCAACTTAATCATCAAACATGTATTATCACTGGCTCAAATATGTCAGGGAAAACAACTTTTATGCGAACAGTAGGATTAAATCTTGTTTTGGCATATGCTGGTGGATATGTATTTGCTGATGAGATGCATTGTTCTTTGATGCATATTATGACATCTATGCGAGTAAAGGATAATGTAGAAGAGGGGATTTCAACTTTTTATGGGGAACTTTTGCGTATCAAGGAAATGATTAGTTATGCTCAAAATAAAAAACCTATGCTATGTTTGATTGATGAAATTTTTAAAGGAACAAATTCTTTAGATAGAATTGCAGGAGCTCATGCAACAATTGAAAAATTATCATTACCATATATATATCTTTTTTTGACAACACATGATTTAGAGTTATGTCACCATTCTTCAATTGATATTGATCTTTATCATTTTGATGAGTATTATGAAAATAATCAAATTCAATTTGATTACTTAATAAAAAAAGGTATATCACATACAACAAATGGAAAATTTTTATTGAAACAATTAGGAATTATAGATGATTAAAGGCGAATGTTTATTCGCCTTTAATCATTAAGATAATATTTATCTAGTATTTTTTCAGCAATCATTTTATATTGATTGCTTAATGAACACATTATAAGTAATGCTATTGTCAGTTGATCACGGTCATCTAATTGAATATTATGTTGTTCAATAAATTGCTGACTTGTTTCTTTTATTTGATGTGTAAACTCATTTTCTATTTCAAGAAATTGTGTATACAATGGTTCTATTTTTTCTGTTTGTTCAT
>CATOPA010000147.1 GCA_951801965.1 uncultured Erysipelotrichaceae bacterium
GTCTTGCTGAAGGAAAGTTAAAAGGAAAGCTTGAAGGCTTAGCCGAAGGAAAAATTGTAGGTCTAGCAGAAGGCAAGATGAATACTTTGATCAATATTTTAGTCCAACAGCTTAAACAAAAGTTAGGCGGATTAACACCAGAAATAGAGTTACAGATACAGAAAAGTACAGAGGAACAGTTAAATCAACTAACCATTCATATTTTTGATGTCAAAAATGAAGATGATATTATGAAAGTTTTAGCTTGTTAGTTAATTTGAAATTGAAAAGAGGTGTAACTACTCTATGTTATACCTCTTTTATTTTGTAAACTAGCTTTTTTTAATCTCTACAATCAAATAGTTTTATAATTTTTAAGATATTTATGGCACAATGATTGTGAGTGCCTGAGTTTCAACACTAATATGAATAGGGAAAGTTGTTCCTTCTTCACCATCAATATCATAGATGATATCTTCATCACAATCAATTGTGATTTCTTTAGCCTGAATATAACGAATGTATGGATTCTCTTGATGCTGATTTAACTTATAGTCTTTGATTAAAGCAATCATATCTGTTGTAGAGCATTTCTTAATAATCAATAAATCTAAAACACCATCTTGAATACTCGCATGAGGAGTAATGCCTTTAAAACCACCAACTTGCGAAGTGTTTGTTACCATAAACAAACGAGCATCCTCTTCAAAAGATTCATTTTCTGTAGTGATTTTAAGATGTAAGTGTGTAGAAAGCTGAGTAGGTAACTGTCTAATACCACTCATATAATACGCTAAAGGTCCAAATCTTTCTTTATCTGATTTGCTGACTTGAAAGCTAATATCACTAAACATTCCCCCAGCAATTACATTAGCAAAATATTGCTGATTTACTTTTCCAACATCAACTTTCATTGTTTTCATTTCTTTAAGCATATTGATGAATGCTTCTGTTTTTGAAGGAATATGAAGATGATTCGCAAAATCATTAACAGTTCCTCCAGGTAAAATAGCTAAGGGAATATTTAAAGATTTTTCAACCATACCACTGATAATCTCATTAACAGTGCCATCACCACCAACACTGACAATAAAGTCATAGTCTTTTTGTGATAATTCTAAACATTTTAAGTAAGCATCATTTTTCTTTCTGGTATAAAAAACATCTACATGATTTGTAATATTTTGAAGAACAAGTTGTCCAATCAAACAATCTAATCTTTTTTGAATTGTTTTCGTTCCAGAGCTTGGATTAATAATAAATAAGCATTTCATATTTTATCCTCTTATTCAAAAGGCATATCCTCATTGTTATAAACATTATTTTTAATAAGTCTTAATAAGAGTTCAACACCTTTTTTCATCATATTGATAGATACATATTCATATGGACCATGACAATTAAAACCACCAGTTCCTAAATTAGGACAAGGTAATCCTTTGAAAGATAAACGTGCACCATCTGTTCCACCACGAATAGGAACAATACGTGGATTTAAACCAATGTCTTCCATTGCAAGTTCCACTTGTTCTACAATTTGAGGATGATCCTTAATGATATCACACATATTTAAATACTGCTCATGAATTGTAACATCTATCAATTCATATCCATAAAAGCTATTGAGATAGGCTTGTATCCTTTTAAAATCATTTAATTGCTCTTTAAGCTCAGTAAAATGATGATCTCTTACAATATATTCTAAACGTGTTTTTTCACATGTCCCTTGCATATGGTTTAAATGATGAAAACCTTCGTAATTTTCAGTACATTCAGGGACTTTTTGATGAGGTAACATATGATGAAATTCCATTGCGACATTTAAAGAATTGACCATCTTATTTTTAGCATTTCCTGGATGAATACTTTTTCCAGTGATATCAACAATAACTTGATAAGCATTAAAATTTTCAAAGTATAATTCATTGATATCTCCACCATCTATTGTATAAGCATAATCAGCTTGGAAATTTTCTATGTCAAAATGATCTGTTCCATGACCTATTTCTTCATCAGGGGTAAAGGCAATTTTAATATCGTTATGTTTAAACTCAGGATGTTTGAACATATATTCAGCCATGCTCATAATAATAGCAATACCAGCTTTATCATCACCACCCAAAAGTGTTGTTCCATCTGTTGTAATCAAGTCATGTCCTTTGACATCTTTTAAATAAGGAAATTCTTGTGGGTCTAAAATCATATCATCATTTAAGGTGATTTTTTGACCATCATAATCTCTTATAATTTGTGGGTTAATATTTTCACCACTCGCATCTGGAGAAGTATCCATGTGTGCAATAAAACCAATCACATCACCTTGATGGTGATTATTAGATGGTATTGTTCCATAAACAACACCATATTCACTCATATAAACATTACTTAACCCCAATATACGCATCTCTTCTAATAAGAATTCACCGAATTCTTTTTGATTGGAAGAAGAAGGTGAAGTTGTTGAATAGGGGTTAGATTGAGTAGGAAAACTAATGTATTTTAAAAATCTATTTTCAACTTTCATAAATGACATCCTTTCTTTTTTTATTATATCAATTTCATTGCTTTTTTTCTAGCCAAATCAGTGATTTATATATATAATGGTGCATGGAGGTTTTTCTATGGGTAAATTTTATGCAGTGAAAAAAGGAAGAAAAACAGGAATTTTTTTAACATGGTCTGAATGTGAAGAACAAGTCAAGGGCTTTAAAGGAGCAATCCATAAGGCTTTTTCAACAAAACAAGAGGCACAATTGTTTTTAGAAGATCAGCCAATTCAAAATGATGTCAATGGTTTAATTGCTTATGTTGATGGAAGTTATAATGTGAAAACAAAAGAATATGGTTATGGTTGTGTTTTGTTAGAAGGGCAGAATGTTCTTGAACAGTTTTATGGTAAAGGAAGCCATGCAGATTATGTTTCTATGAGAAATGTTGCTGGAGAAATACTTGCAAGTGAAAAGGCTATACAATACGCTATAGAGCATCATTATTCATTGATTTGTATTTATTATGATTATGAGGGTATAGAAAAATGGGCAACAAAACAATGGAAAGCAAACAAAATAGGAACACAAGCCTATCAAAATTTTATAGAAAACAGTAAAAATCATATTCATATTTCATTTATGAAGGTTGTCGCACATAGTGGAGATATGTACAATGAGATTGCAGATCAGCTTGCAAAGAAAGCAGTGGGTATTCAATGAGTGAGAGATTGATTGTTTTTGATATTGAAGTATTGAACCAAGATCCTGCAAGTATTTGTGCGATTGGTATTGTTGAATTAATAGATTTAAAAATTGTTTCAAAATATTATTCTCTAATTAAACCTAAAAATTTAAGTTTTGATCCTTATCGTTATAAAGTGCATAAAATTAAACCACATTCACTATATCAAATGAAAAATTTTTCTGAAGTATGGAAAGAGATATCACATTATTTTGAAGAAAGTATTGTTGTTTCTCATGATATTCAAGGAGACATGATGAATTTAAGGGCTGCTCTTAAACAATATCATATTCCTTATCCACATCTTTATATGTCTTGTACAAATGTGCTAGCACATTTATTATATCCACATTTACAAAAATATAATGTCACTGATTTAGCAAAAATGATAGGCTTTGATTTTCAGGCACATCATGCTTTAGAGGATGCTAAGGCAAGTGCTTATTTATTAATGGAAATGGTGAAGTGTGGAAAGGTAGAGACTTTAAAAGAGCTTCATGAACATTATCATTTAGAATTTGGAGAAATGAAAAAGAATTACTATAGAAATATTATTTCAGCAGAAATGGCGCCTCAGCTATTAGAAATGGTTCATAGGAGTGATGCAGCCTTATATCATCAATCTATATGTTTTACTGGTAAGTTATCTATGCCAAAAGAATTATTAGAAGAAAAGGCTAAACAAGTGAGTGCTTTACCAACACATCAAGTGAGTACACAGACAAATTATCTTGTCATTGGTGAAAAAGGTTATCATCAAGTCAGATTTGGCAAAGAAAATAAAAAAGTGAAAAAAGCTTTAAAATTAATGAAACAAGGACAAGACTTAAAAATCATTAATGAAAAAGAATATATAAAGTTATTAGATATGAAGAAGTAGGAAGATTTTCCTGCTTTTTTGATTGTCATAAAAAGAAGCAACGTGTATAATAGGAAAGATTGAAGGTGATGCTATGAAAGAAAAATATTTCAAAAGAAAATTACTAGCCTTATTGTGTGCTTTTATAGTTGCTGTAGGGCAATATATTTATTTTTCTGATTTTTTTAATCAATCAGAGCGTTTTGTTGTCACGCTTGATCATTGTGTAGATGGAGATACAGCATGGTTTATTTTAGATGGTGAAAAAATAAAATGTCGTTTTCTTTATATTGATACACCTGAATCAACAAATAAAAAAGAAAAGTTTGGCAAAGAAGCAAGTCAATATACAAAAACACAACTTCAAAATGCTTCATTGATAGAGGTAGAATTTAATAAAGATGGTGATCAGTATGATAAATATGATCGTGCATTATGGTGGGTTTTTGTGGATGGAGAACTCCTTCAAGAAAAAATCGCCAGAGAAGGTTATGTAAAAAAATACTATGATTATGGTTATCATTATAAATATAAAGAACAAATTATTAAAGCAGATAAACAAGCTCAAAAAGAGAAAAGAGGAATATATCAATAAAAGTCCAATTTATCTAAATAGAAAGAAAACATATAGACATGATACGAAATTGATATTCAAAAGGAAATTATTATGATATGATAGACAAGAGGTGAGAGTGTGGACGTTTTAGTTGTAGGAAGTGGTTTTGCAGGAAGTGTTGTTGCAAGAGTCTTGGCTGAAAAAGGTCAGCGTGTGAAAATCATTGAAAAAAGAGACCATATGGGGGGGAAC
>CATOPA010000148.1 GCA_951801965.1 uncultured Erysipelotrichaceae bacterium
TGGATTTATGAGTGATGAAAAATATTTTGTATAAAATGTATTCATTTCGGTTTCAATTTGGTATCAAAATAAGAAATTTATAATTATTTTATGTAGAATTGAATGGTGAAAAGATTTATTGAGGAAGGGGTTTTTGTATGAAGATGACTTATTGTGAAAATAGTGAAATCAATCATTATGAAATCAGATTGACAGCACATCCAAAAAACAAGAAATTAGTCACTGTTCTTATGAAACAATTTCAAGATAGCTTAGAAATTATAGAAGTTTATGATGAATATAAAAATATATATCCAATGACATTGCTAGAAATATATTACTTTGAAATGGTAGATCATAGACTTTTTGCATATACAGAAAATGATGTTTATATGGTTTGTTATAAAAGTATTGCTTCATTACATGAAAGAGTTTCATCATATGGATTTTATCGTATTAATGTAAGAACACTCGTTAATGTAAAACATGTTCGTTCATATCATATTAAAGTAGGAAGTCGTCGTAAAATTATATTGGATAATGGAGATTTATTAGTTTCTACAAGACGTTTTAAACCAGAATTTGATAAAATGATTGGGGATTTTGAATATTTAGAATAAGAATCAATTTTCATTTTCTCATATTATAAAATATGATATAATAGAGTTAAAGAAAAGGAGGTATTATCCATGGCTCAAAGGTTTGAATTTATTGTAGAGGATCCAGTAGGTCTTTATGCAGGACCAGCTTCTCAGCTTGTTGATTGTGTCAAACAACTCTATAGCCATATGACTTTACGCTATAATAATAAAGAAGTCAATTTAAAAAGTACAATGGGTGTTTTATCATTAGGAATACCAGCAAAAGCAAAAATTGAAATTATTGCAGAAGGTGAAGATGAAAAAAGAGCTATTGAAATCGTGAAAGATAAAATTATAGAGTTGAATATTTCATCAATTGAGGATTAAAAAAGTATGATTTGGATTGGAATTTGAAGGTTGATTTATGAACTGAAAAATTTCATGACAATGAAATGCTTTTTTTTTACAAAAAACAAAGAGTAATCATTCAAATCATTTGTTTATAAAATGAGTCTATGAGATACTATAATCAACAATGGAGGGAAAAGCAATGATCAATTATATTAGAAAACGAGATGGGCGAATGAGTCAGTTTGATGTAAATAAGATAGCAAATGCTATCTATAAATCTTTTCAGGCAACAGAGGCAAAATATGATTTAAATACTGCTATTGATGTTGCTAAAGAGGTAGAATCAAAACTTGAAAAAAGACAAACTGAACTACCAACAGTAGAACTTGTTCAAGATACTGTTGAAGAAACATTAATTGAAAAAGGTTATGTAAGAATAGCAAAAGCTTATATTTTATATCGTGCTGAAAGAACACGTGCGAGAGATCGTCAATCGCGCTTGATGAAAACATTAGAAGAAATTACTTTTCAAGATGCAAAAAATAGTGATTTAAAAAGAGAAAATGCAAATGTTAATGCAGATGCACCAATGGGAACAATGTTAAAATATGGAGCAGAAGCCGCAAAACAATTTAACGAAATGTTTGTTTTAAATCCAGTGCATAGTGCAGCTCATAAAAGTGGAGATATTCATATTCATGATATGGATTTTTTAACACTAACAACAACATGTACACAAATTGATATTATAGAATTATTTAAGGGTGGATTTTCAACTGGACATGGGGTCTTAAGAGAACCTAATAGTATTACAACTTACTCCGCTTTAACATGTATAGCTATTCAATCTAATCAAAATGATCAGCATGGTGGACAGGCTATTGTTAATTTTGATTATGGTATGGCTGAAGGTATTAAAAAATCTTATCGTAAATGTTATTTTAAGAATATGCAAAAAGCATTATTGTTGTTATGTGGTGAAGAATCTTTATCTGTTTTATCAACTTTAAAATCTCTTAAACAAATGCCTATGTTAGAAGATCAGGGATATTTAGAAAAAGAAAAAGAAATCTTGTTAGAAAATGGTATTGATGAAGAGCAAGTCATAAAAATACAGCAATTTGTTTTACAACAAACATATACAGAAGTTGATCAAGAAACATATCAAGCGATGGAATCGTTAATTCATAACCTAAATACAATGAATTCAAGAGCAGGAGCCCAAGTGCCTTTTAGCTCTATCAATTATGGTATGGATACATCTGCTGAGGGAAGAATGGCTATCAAGAATGTATTGCTTGCGACTGAAGCAGGTTTAGGTGGGGGAGAAACACCTATTTTCCCAATTCAAATTTTTAGAGTGAAAGAGGGAATTAATTATAATCCAGATGAAAAGAATTATGATTTGTTTAAATTAGCTTGCCGTGTTTCAGCAAAGCGTTTATTTCCCAATTTCTCATTTGTAGACTCACCATTTAATTTACAATATTATAAAGGAACACCTGAAACAGAAATTGCATATATGGGATGTCGTACACGTGTTATTGGAAACACATATGATAAAAGCAAAGAAATATCTCCAGGAAGAGGTAACTTAAGTTTTACTTCAATTAACTTACCAAGACTTGCTATTAAATCAAAAGGAGATATTGATGAATTTTTTGATAAGCTGGATCAAATGATAGACTTATGTATAGAACAACTCTTAGAAAGATTTGAAATTCAATGTAAAAGACGTGCTATGAATTACCCATTTTTAATGGGACAAGGTGTATGGATAGATTCAAAAACATTGAAACCAACAGATGAAGTTAGAGAAGTCTTGAAACATGGGACATTAACTGTTGGATTTATTGGTCTTGCAGAAGCATTAAAATCATTGATTGGATACCATCATGGAGAAAGTGAAAAAGCTCAAGTTTTAGGACTTCAAATTGTTGCACATATGCGTAAGCGTATGGATGAGGCATCAGAAAAATATCAATTAAATTTTTCTTTAATAGCAACACCAGCAGAAGGATTATCAGGACGCTTTGTCAAATTAGACAGAGAAATTTATGGCAAAATAGAAGGTATAACAGATCGAGAATATTATACAAATAGTTTCCATATTCCTGTTTATTATTCAATTTCAGCATTTGAAAAAATTAAGTTAGAAGGTCCATATCACGCTCTTACAAATGGTGGTCATATCAGTTATATAGAAATGGATGGCGATCCAACAAAGAATTTACCTGCTTTTGAAAAAATTGTGAGAGCTATGCATGATGCTCATATTGGTTATGGTGCAATCAATCATCCAGTTGATAGAGATCCACTTTGTGGATATAATGGAATCATTGATGATGTTTGTCCAAAGTGTGGTCGCACAGAAGAAGAACATAGCCAATTTGAAAGAATACGTAGAATTACAGGATATCTTGTAGGAACACTTGATCGCTTTAATGATGGAAAAAAAGCAGAAGAGGCTGATCGTGTCAAACATGACATCTAAGTTAAGATTGTATGGTGTTGTCAATGATTCTATCGTTGATGGACCAGGATTAAGATATGCTGTTTTTACTCAAGGATGTTTGCATCATTGTGAAGGATGTCATAATGAGAAAAGTCATGATCTTCAAGGTGGATATATGAGTGATATAAATACCTTGTTAAAAGAAATTGATGCAAATTTATTGTTAGATGGTGTGACAATATCAGGTGGAGAACCTTTTTTACAGAGTCAATCTTTGATTGCATTTGTTGAAGAAGTCAAAAAGAGAAATCTTCATGTGATGATTTATAGTGGATATACGTTTGAAGAAATCTTAAGTTTAAATGGATATGCAAAAAAGCTTTTATCTCTTTGTGATACATTGGTTGATGGACGTTTTCAAAAGGACTTAAAAAGTTTAAGTCTTTTGTATAAAGGATCATCAAATCAAAGAATTATTGATATACAAAAATCATTAAAAAAGAATCAAGTTATTTTACAGAATATTAATGACTATGGAGAATTTATATGAAAGAATTTGCTAAGGGATATAATATATATAAGTTAATTTGGATATTTATTCTTTGTTCTTTTATAGGAGCACTTGTGGAGATTGTGTGGTGCTATTTTACAATGGATAAATTGATGAGTAGAAGCAGCTTGCTGTATGGTCAGTTCTCTGTTGTATGGGGATTAGGTTGCGTTTTACTGACAGTTGTTTTACATCGTATGGAAGGGAAAAGAGATTTATCTATTTTTGTTGTTGGCAGTTTTGCAGGTGGTGTTTATGAATATATATGCAGCCTTGTGACTGAGGGATTATTTGGTGCAAGATTTTGGGATTATAGCCATATTCCTTTTAATATTGATGGACGTATTAATCTCTTATATTGTTTCTTTTGGGGAATTGTAGCGGTTTTATGGGTTCAAAATATTTATCCTTTTTTATCAAGGACTATCGAAAAATTTCCTATTCATTATGCAAAACAAATGACTTGGATCATATGTGCATTACTCGTTATGGATATAGCTGTCTC
>CATOPA010000149.1 GCA_951801965.1 uncultured Erysipelotrichaceae bacterium
AATAAGATTGTCATGATTGGCGACGGCGCAGCTGCCTGGGGAGATTGGTTCCAGCTTGTCTTTGCAGCAGCAATGGCTGTACTTGCAGTAATTCTGGTAATCGAAGGTTTCCAGACACTCTTTGTGAAGAAGAAAACAGCATAAGATACATAGAATTCCGGATAGGATTGAAGGATGAATCAGTAATATACAAAGGCAGCCTCTTACCATAAATTTTATTGGTAGGAGGCTGTTTTATACATATTTACAGGGAATTTTGTGTTTCTCTTGATTTTTTTGTGCAAATTATATATAATTGTTATATAAAAATAGATAATGAAATTCATTTTGAATTATTTTTTGAAATGATATCAATTTAATTTATTAACAAAGAGAAATATGTTAAAATATGAGGGGTGATGATATATGGAAAAAAGAATATTTGTTATATCAGATCTTCATGGTCAATTTGTTTTGCTACAATTATTACTTGAACGTATTGGTTTTACTGATAATGATGAATTATATATTTTAGGTGATATCATGGACCGTGGACCTAATAGTATTGATATTTATTATTTTGTAAAAGAAATGAAAAATATTCATATGTTGAAAGGAAATCATGAAATCATGATGCGTTCTTCGATGCAAGCTGCATTAAAATATAATGACTTAGATTCTGAAAGATCAAATCCATATCGTTTATGGAAACAAAACGGAGCCTTAAAAACAGTCAATAGTATTAGAGAATATTTACAAAAAGATTGTATTCCATATAGTGAGTATTTTGATTTGAAAAGAATGTTTATTAAAGAATTGATAGATTTTATAGATTCATTGCCTAGTTATATTGAATTAGACTTAAATGGAAAACATTATGTTTTGGTACATGCGGGTGTTGATCCAGAGGTACCATTAGAAGAAAATAGTGAAGATGTTTTTGCATGGATTAGAGAATACTTTTATTTGAATGAAGCCAACCCTCATTATACTTATATATTTGGACATACACCATGTTGCTTTATTAATGATGATCATTCTTTTGATATATGGTTTGATCCCGATTATCATAATAAAATAGCAATAGATGGTGGATTAGCAGTAGGGGAAAGAGGACAGTTAAACTGTCTTTGTTTAACAAATGGAGAAATTACGGTTATTAAGTATGAGGAGGGACAGCTGAAGTGAGAAGTGCGTTTTATAATCTTGTTAATTTTATTAATATGACAAATGTTCATGATGTTTATTGGAATGCTGCAAGATTAATTTTAAAGAATATTTATAAAATACCTCATTGTACAATTACTGATGTTGCTGATATGTGTTATGTTTCTACAGCGACAATTTCACGTTTGTGTCGTAAATTAAATTATGAATCGTTTGCTGACTTTAAAAATGATGTCATTATGAATCTTAATTTTTTTAATCAGGATGCGAAAAGATTGTATTTTGATCATCAGCTTCCTAAAAAGGAAATGATTAATGAAGGAAAGGAAATTTTTAAAAGTCACTTTCAAAATATTATTCATAATTTACAGGATACATATGATCATATTCAATATGAAGATCTCATAACAATTGTTGATAAAATGCATGATGCCAATCGCATTTGTTTTGCTGGAAATTTCTTTACACAAACTGTATCTATGCAACTGCAGATTGAATTGTCTTATCTAGGGAAAGATGCTATTGCTATGTATCCCTTAGAACAGCAAAAAGAAGTTTATAAAACATTAGGTGAAAATGATTTGATTATTGTTTCTTCTATTGCTGGAAGCTTTTTTATGGATCATCCTGATGCTATGCGTTTGATGACAAAGACAAAGGCGTATATTGTTGCAATTACTCAATTAGAAGAATTTCCATACAGTGATAAGATTGATTTGATTATTCGTGTAGGAAACAATCATCATTCTTTGATTGGTAAATTCTCTGTAACATATATTTTTGAAGTTTTAGAAGCTTTATATCATTTGAAATATGGAACGAAAAACAGCAACTCTTAATAGAGCTGCTGTTTTGCTTTAAAAATTTATTTCTTTTCTACCTTACTTAAAGTAATTAAATTGACTTCATTTGGTGCAAATAATTTATATGGGAAAGAAGCAGAAGCATGTAACCCATTAGAAACGAGAAGTGTAGAATTATTTTCTTGATAAATACCATGATTATAATTCTGAGCTCCTTGTGGTTTTAATAATGCACCAAAATATGGAAGATATAATGTACCACCATAACTATGCCCAGAAAGCTGTAAATTTATTTTTCCTTGATTGATTGTAAAACTATCTGGTTGATGTGTCATCAAAACTTTAATTGTTTTCGTTGTTTCCTTAAATTGTGAAATGTCATAGTTTTTATCACAAGCACAAAGTAAGAAAGAATCATTGTTATAGTGAATTGTTCTTGCTGTATTTTCTAAGACTTCAAAACCACCATCATTGAATATTTTTTTGATTTCTAAAGAACTATCCTGATCTTTTTCTCCAAGTATAGCAAATTTACCATATCGGCAATCTATTTTTTTTAAGATATTTCCAACTTCCTTTTCACTGAAAACATGTCCATCAAAAAGATCTCCACCAATCAGTGCCATATCAAAAGAATATTCATTTAATTCATCAACAATTTTCTCTAAACGTTCTAAACTTTTTTTATCAGAAAGATTAATATCTGATATATAAGCAATTTTAAAACCATTAAGAGAAGAAGTGATGTTGCTATTAACGTAGTCAAAAGATGAAAAACGATAGTGTGATGGTGAAAAAAAGTAAACATAGACCATTGTTATAATGAGACTGATAGTAATGAAGATAAAGACAAGCTTTGTAAAAATTTTTAATTTTTTCATACTTTTTTATTCATAATAACAGGGATAATCATTGGATTACGTTTTGTCTTTTGATAGAAGTAAGTTCCTAAAGTATCTCTGATTGTATTTTTAATTTCACCAAAAGTTGTTTTTCTTCTTAATAATCGAGATAATTCTCGACTGACTAAAAATTCAGCCTCTCTAATCATTTCTTTACTATCCTGCATATAAACAAAACCTCTTGACATAATAATAGGTTTATTTAACAAATGCCCTGCGCGAGAATCCATAGAAATTAAAACTGAAACCATACCATCTTCACTTAAAATTTGTCTATCTCTTAAAACAGCAGTTGATAAACCAGTAATATCATTTCCATCAACATAAATATCATCTACATGAACACGTGGTCCAAGTCGAGCTTCACCATTTCTTAAAAGAATAGAATCACCATTAGATAAGACAAAGGCATTTCCTTTTGTTAAACCAACTTCTTCAAAAAGCTTAGCATGAATTTTTAACATACGATATTCTCCATGAACTGGGAAAAAGTATTTTGGTTTTGTTAATAAAAGCATTAATTTTTGTTCTTCTTGAGAAGCATGTCCTGATGTATGAAGGTTACTGATAGCTTCATTTGTCAAGACCCTTGCGCCAGCACGATAGAGCTTATTAATGACTTTGCTGACACTGCTTGCATTGCCAGGAATTGGATTTGATGAAAAAATAACAGTGTCACCAGGCTTGATAGAAACCTGACGATGAGTACCATTTGCAATACGACTTAAAGCAGCAAGAGCTTCGCCTTGGCTTCCAGTACATAAAATAAGAATTTCGTTATCTGGAAGACGTTTAGCTTCATCATTTTTAATAAAGAAATTATCTGGACACTTGATATATCCTAATTTTCTTGAAACTTGTATATTGCTTTCCATAGAACGACCAAATACAAGAATCTTTCTATTAAATTTCACTGCTGCTTCGATAATCTGCTGGACACGATGAACATTTGAAGCAAATGTTGCAACAATCAGACGACCATCAGTTTTTCTAAATTCTTCTTGCACGCTATAAGCCACTTGCTTTTCGCTAATAGAAAAGTTAGGCACTTCAGCATTTGTTGAATCACTTAATAAAAGTGTTACACCCGTTTCACCTAAGAAAGAAATCACCTGATAATCAGCTGGATCACCAACAGGTGTTAAATCGAACTTAAAGTCACCAGTTGAGACAATTCTTCCATTAGGTGTATTAATAATGATTCCTAAAGATTCAGGAATGGAATGATTTGTTTTAAAGAAACCAATATTAAAATGTTTTGTTTTGATTTGTGTTAAATTATCAATTTGAATAAGTTTTGTTTCCTGAGTCAATCTTTTTTCTTCTAATTTTCTTCTAATCATTGCACAAGCAAGAGGAGAAGCATAAATAAAAGGAACGTGGACAAGCTGTAGTAGAAAAGGAATTCCACCAATATGATCCTCATGTCCATGAGTAATTAACAATCC
>CATOPA010000150.1 GCA_951801965.1 uncultured Erysipelotrichaceae bacterium
AAGTATTTCTTTCCTTTTTAAGACTCTCAACAACAATACAGATTTTCAAAAGTTTCATGACTTATAGTATTCAATCATCTCATTATCGTTTCATCTATATAAAAACACAACTTATTTAATAGGCTTATGATAGGACATAAATCCAACTATTTTCCTAATAATGTTAAAGCTCTCTCAAGAACTTTTGCTCCATTCATCATACCATAGTCTTGCATTTGAATGACTTCAACTGGTTTATTTGGATACATTTTTGTAACATTCTTCAATTCAAAACGTACTTGTGGTCCAAGTAAAATAACATCAGCAGCATCACCATATTCTTTAATTGATCCAACTGGATGTGCTTCAATATGAAGCTCTAATCCCTTTTCTTTTGCTGCATCATTCATTCTATTAACCAATAAGCTTGTTGACATTCCTGCAGCACAAACTAATAAAATATTCATTTTTTCTTTTCTCCTTTACTTTCTTTTTTATCTGTCAAAGGGTTTATAATTCCCTTAGTTCAGAACATATTTCTTGATAACTTTTTTCTTTTCCAAACAATGCACTCGTTCCAAGAATAAATCCTTCTACACCAATTTGTGATAATTCTTTAATCTTTTCTGGTGAGCAAGCGCCATCAATCATGACTTTATAGCCACCATAATTTTTAGATTCATCGACAAATTTTTGGAATTTTGGTGTTACAAAATCCAAGTACTTCTGTCCAGCAAAACCTGGATTAACACTCATAATCATCACATAATCACATAAATGAAGAACTTCTTTCACAGTTTCAAATGATGTCCCAGGATTAATAGCAATACCTGCTTTTACACCTGCATCTTTAATCATTTGAAGAGTTCTTGCAATATGCATATCTGTTTCAGGATGAACATAGATAATTGAAACACCAATTTTCGCAAATTTCTCAATATAAGCTGATGGATTCACAACCATTAAATGAACATCACAAGGCTTTGTCGCTGTTTTACAGATGTATTCAATATCTTGTAATCCCATACCAAAGTTTGGTACAAAGCTCCCATCCATAACATCAAGATGAAAAATATCAATTCCACCCTCTTCTAAATCTTTCACTTCTTTTTCAAGATTTCCAAAGTTTGCACACATCATAGATGGACACAATAACTTCTCCATATATTCCCTCCTTGGTAAACGTTTACTCTTTCTATAAGAAAAAAATAAAAGTTTCCTATCTTTTTATTACATTATCATTATATATAGCTTGGGTAATCGTTTCCACACATCTTAATGGCACAAATTATGCCATTGTATATAAAATGAGTAAACGTTTTCATAAAACGATTGAAAAAATTTGGAAAAAAATATATAATGAAATAAGGAGGATTATTTATGGAAAAAAAAAGAAATATCTCTATTAAAGAAATAGCAAAATTATCACAAGTTTCTGTTGCGACAGTTTCTCGTGTTATTAATAATAATGGTCGTTTTTCTGAAGAAACAAGAAAGCGTGTTCAAGAAGTTATTAAGCAATATGGTTATACAACAAATATGACTGCAAAAAGCTTAAGAATGTCTAAAAGCAAGACAGTTGGGCTTATTGTTCCTAGTATTGATAATGAATGGTTTTCTCATTTGGTTTTAGAAATTGAGAAATACTTTTTTGAAAAGAACTATTCTGTATTTATTTGTAATACATCACAAGATGAACAAAAAGAGATTGCTTATTTTAAATCATTAGATTCAAAAATGGTAGATGGTATTATGTGTATTTCAGGCATTGAAGAAATACCTACAGATGTGATTACAAGAAATATCCCTATTGTTTGTATTGATAGAAAGCCAAAAGATCATGCAAATGCATATTATGTGGAATCAAATCATTATAGTGGAGGCTATCTTGCTACTGAAGAATTAATAAAAAAAGGATGTAAACGTATCGCCATTGTTTCAAGAAATAAAACTCTTTCTGTAAACAAACAACGTTTAGAAGGATATAGACAAGCCTTAAAAGATTATGGTCTTGAGGAATATTCAGAATTACAATTACTACTTGATCCATCGGATGCCAACTATGAAGGCGCAAGAAAGGCAATCAATGAACTTATTAAAAATAAAATTCCTTTTGATGGAGTTTTTGCAACAAATGACTGGCGTGCTTATGGTGTTATGGTTGGATTAACTGAAAATAATATTATTGTTCCTGATGATGTCAAAGTTATTGGATTTGATGATATATCTATCTCATCATCTTGTCATCCTTCATTATCGACAATTCGCCAAGATGTTATTTCTTTAGCAAACGAGGCATCACGCATTCTTTTTGATCTTATGAATGAAAAAGAAATAGAAGTGAGTCAAAGACGTTATATTATTCCTGTTGAAGTCATCAGACGTGATTCAACAAAAAAGAAAATTTCTCAATTTTAAAAGAAAAGATATTGGTTCTCCAATATCTTTTTAGTATTCTATATCATTTTTTAAATCTTCACCATTGCTAGTGATAACCTTTTTATACCAATAGAATGATTTCTTTTTATATCTTTTTAAATCCAATATATCATCAAAGTCTCTATTAACATATACAAACCCATATCTTTTTCTAATTTCTTTATGACTGCTTAAAAAGTCTATAGGACTCCATGCTAAATAACCCATTAAATCCACACCATCTTTTTCAACAGCACTTTTTAGACTTGCAATATGTTTTTGATAATATGATATTCTTTCGTCATCATAAATTTTACCATCAACCATTTTTTCATCTATTCCTATTCCATTTTCGACAATAAATAATGGTTTTTCATACCTATGATAAAAATCAATTAATGAATATCTTAGCCCTTCACTATCTATTTGCCAACCCCACTCATTAGCATCATAATTTGGATTCTTGATACCACGTTGATCAAACAAAATAGCATCTTCTAATTCAATAGAATCCTCAATTCCATCAAATGATGATTGAACATTACTACGATAATAAGAGAAAGCTAAATAATCTAATTTCTGTGATGCAGAAGAAATCACCGCTTTTTCTTCATCATTAAACTGTGGAACAATATGTCTTTTTTCCATAAAATGTTTAAAATAAGCTGGTAGTTCTCCACTTGTCATAATATCAAATGGTAAATAGTTATGCATTTTGTTTTTAAAATCAGCAGCTAAAATATCCTCACTTTTACATGTTAATGGGTAGAATGGCGCATGCCCTAACATTCCACCAACTTTTGCTTTTGGATCAACTCTTTTAATAACTTCTACTGCTTTCGCATGAGCAATTTCAGTATTGATTGTTAATTGAGCAAATAATTCTGTTTGACTCATACCTTCTGGTCTATTGACCCCTGCAACAAGATTAGAATGAAATGGTGCAAGATTAATTTCATTGTACGTAATCCAATATTTTACCTTTCCTTTTAATCTTTCTACGACACTTTCTACATGCTTAGCATAGAAGTCAATCACTTTCTTATTTAAGAATCCATTGTACTCTCTCATCAAATGATCTGGCATATCAAAATGAACTAACGAAACAACTGGTTCAATACCTCTAGATAATAAATAGTCTACCATATCTTCATAATAAGCCAATCCCTTTTCATTTGGTTCTTCATCATCACCCATTGGATGTATTCTTGACCAAACAACTGAAAAACGGTATGCTTTGAATCCCATTTCTGCCATCAAATCTATATCTTCTCTATAATGATGGTAATGATCTGTTGCCACTGATGTATCACAAAACATTGGTGGAATTCCTGGTTCTGGTACAACTTCTAATGTATCGTAAACGTTTAATCCTTTTCCATCTTCTAAATAACCACCTTCTGCTTGAACATTACTTAAGGCAGCTCCCCATAAAAAATCTTTCTTCATCTTATCCTCCTATTTTGTTGTCATCATGATTATCATTTGTCCATCAAAATGAACTTCTGTATTCATTGGAATTAAGAAATTATCTCCAACTTTTATATCATATCCATCAACTTTACCTACTCCTTTTACAACAGTAGCAAGTTGATAATTATTACAAGTATATCCACATTCTCCACTCACATCAAGTTTTGTGACTGTAAATGAATCATTTGAAATAAAAACAGTTTGTTTAAGGTTTTCTGTTTCACTAACAACAGGAGAAATACGGTTTTCCATATCTCTTGAATCATAAGATAAGCAATGAATAGCTTCTTCTAAATGTAATTCTCTTTCTTGTCCTTGATCATCTTTTCTATGATAATCATAAAAACGATATGTAATATCTGTTGTCTGCTGAATTTC
>CATOPA010000151.1 GCA_951801965.1 uncultured Erysipelotrichaceae bacterium
AGCAGAGCTGGATAATGTGATTATAAGTAAAAGAGGAGTTTTTATTATTGAAGTTAAGAATTATAGAGGAAAATTGATTGGCAATGAAGAGGACTATGACTGGCAAAAACGCAAAGAAACTCAAGGAAATGTCTATGTGAAAACAGTACATAATCCAATCAAGCAAGTCAAAAGACAGGTTTATATTTTAGCAAAGTATTTACAATATTATGGTATTGATGTTTGGGTTGAGGGGTATGTTTATTTTTTGAATGGAAATAGTCCAATAGACAATGAGTATATTCTTAATGATAGCAAAGAGCTTGAGGATGTTTTGTTAAGGAATACAAAGAATCATTTAAGTAAAGCAACTTTAAAGAAAATCACCAAGCTTTTACAATCATAAAAAGAAAAGGATAAAGTATCAAAAAACATTTGATATTTTGTCCTTTTTTATTTGAAAAAAATATGAAAAGGTGACTGAATTAACTATACATTTTTAATGAAATAGTATATAATGGTGTTATGAAGTGTTAAAAAATGTATTGAAATGTTAAAAAGTGGGTGGTGAGAGCAATGTTCTTTGGTGAATTTAGACATAGTATAGATGCAAAAGGTCGTTTGAGTATTCCAGCAAAAATGAGAAATCAATGCGGAGAACAAGTCTATGTCACTAGAGGAAATGATGGTTGCTTAGCCCTTTATACAAAAGAAGGATGGGAAGATTACTATCAAGAATTGCAGGCACTACCTAAAAAAAAGAAAAGTACACGTATTTTTATACGTTTAGTCACTTCTAGAGTGAGTGAATGTGAATTTGATAAACTCGGACGTATTAATATTCCTCTTGTTTTAAGACAAGAAGGTGAATTAGAGAAAGAATGTGTCGTTGTTGGTGTAGGAGACCATATTGAAATTTGGAATCAAGAAAAATGGGATGAATTCTATAATGACAATAAAGATGACTTTGATGATATTTCAGAAGATTTAGATGACTACGAATTGTAAAGGAGAAAAGCATGTTTCAACATATAAGTGTTTTATTAAATGAAACAATAGAAGGTTTAAATATTAAAGAAGATGGTATATATGTTGATTGCACTCTTGGTGGGGGAGGACATAGTGAACAAATCTTAAAAAGATTAACGACTGGTCATCTCTATTGTTTTGATCAAGATCTGACTGCTATTGAAGCAGCTCAAAAGAGATTAAGTCTTGTTTCTGATCACTTTACAATTATTCATGCTAATTTTGTTCATCTTAAAGAAGAACTCCATCAATTAGGTGTTGATAAGGTTGATGGTTTTGTCTTTGATTTGGGTGTTTCTTCACCACAGTTTGATGATGGTGAAAGAGGATTTAGTTACAATTATGATGCACGATTAGATATGCGAATGAATCAGCAGCAATCATTAAGTGCTTATGAAATTGTCAATACATATTCTTATCAGGAACTTGTTAAAATTTTGTTTAAGTATGCAGATGAGAAATTTGCGAAACAAATTGCAAGAGCGATTGAAAGACATAGAATGGATCAACCGATTGAAACCACGTTTGAGTTAGTGGATATCATTAAAGAAGCGATTCCAGCTCCAGCAAGGCGTAAAGGTGGACATCCAGCAAAAAGGACATTTCAAGCCTTAAGAATTGCTGTGAATGATGAATTAAATGTTTTTGATAAAGCTCTCAATGATGCTTTATCAATGCTAAGACTTCATGGAAGAATTGCTGTGATTACATTTCATTCATTAGAAGATAAGATTTGTAAATACACATTTCAGCAAGTGACAAAGGAACCTGATGTACCATTTAATATACCAGTGGTTCCAGAATATTTAAAACCAAGATTTAAAAAAATAACAAGAAAAGCAATTGTCGCTAGTGAAAAAGAGTTAGAAGATAATCATCGCTCTCATTCAGCTAAATTGAGAATTGTGGAAAGGATATATGAGGATGAGAAAGGTTAAAAGAAAAGAATCAGGATTTACAAGATTTGCAAGAAGATTATTGATGTTTACTTTTGCATTATTTGCATTAGGAATTGTTGGTTTAAATGCATATGAATCTGAGATTAATATAGATGTTCAAAAAACACGTGATGAAATTACTGTTATTGAAGCAGATATTGATGGACTTGATATGAAAAAATTAGAACTTGCATCATTTCCTCGTGTAGAAGCTATTGCTAAAGAAAAAGGATATACATATAAACAAAGTACAATGACTGCTGCTGTTGTAGGAGTTCAAAGAGGCGAATAAATATGAAAAAGAATAATAACCAAAGTGCAAAGATTGTCATGTGTATTTTTGCACTGGTGATTGCTTTAATGATATCCAATGTCATTTATATTGGGATGACTGGAAAGCATTTTCTAAGTGGTGATAATATAGGGGAATATGCAGATAGTCGAGGAAGTAGTCAAAAGGTTGATACGCTTTATGCACAAAGAGGAACAATTTATTCTAGTGATGGTGAAGTCATAGCAAGTGATGTAAAAAAATATAAGTTATATGCTATTTTAAGTACGACAAGAGTTAAAGCAGATGGAACACCTGCTTATGTTGTTGATAAGAAAGAAACTGCGAAAAAATTGGCTCCTATTATAGGTATGGATGAAAAAAAAGTTTTAGAGCGTTTGAGTCAAGATTCTTATCAAGTTGAATTTGGAAGTTATGGAAATAATCTTTCTTCTATTGTTAAGGATCAAATAGATGCTTTGCAGATTGAAGGTTTAGAATTTGAAGAAATACGTACAAGAAATTATCGTTATGGAGATTTTGCATCATATGAAGTAGGTTATGCCCAGCTTTTAACAGATGAATTAAATAGTCAAACGACAAATGCTATTATTGGACAAATGGGAATTGAAAAAGTATTTGATGATGAATTAAGTGGGGTTAATGGAAAGAAAGTTCATATCGTAGATAGAAATAATTATACTTTACCAAATGGAGTTCTTAGTGAAACAGCACCAATTGCTGGAAATGATGTTTATTTAACAATAGATACTGATATTCAAACTGAATTAGAACTTCAAATGAAAAAGCTTGTTGAGGCACAAGAAGCAGATAAAGCAACTTGTGCAATTATGGAAGCAAAAACAGGTAGAATACTCGCTATAACAAACTATCCATCATTTGATCCTAATGAAAGAAAAATTGATAATTATGTTGATTTGTTTTTGAATGAAGCAGTGGAACCTGGTTCTGTATTTAAAACTTTTGTTTATGCAAATGCAATTAATGATGGAAAACTGAATGTTGAAGATAAGTTTAAATCTGGACAATTTTATTATAATAAAAATCTAAAGCCTATTAACGATCATAATGGCGGTAAAGGATGGGGAACAATTAGTTTTAGACAAGGATTTTATAATTCAAGTAATACAGCTATTTGCTATCTTTTAACTGAACATAATGATAAAGAATCTTTGATACAGGATTATGAAGATCTTGGATTTTTCCAATCAAGTTCTATTGATGGTTTAATAAGTGGTTCAGGAGTTTGTGGTTTTGCAAATAATGATGGACGTTTGATTGAGTATTTGACAACTGGGTTTGGACAAGGGTCTTCTTTTACTGGAATTCATTTATTAAGAGCATATAGTGCTTTTGCAAATGATGGAAAAACAGTAGAGCCACACTTGGTTGATAAAATTGTTAGCAGTGAAACTGGTAAAGCAGTTTATGAAGCAACACCAAAATATTCAAAACAGATTTATTCCTCTGAAACAGTAGAACAAGTAAGAGATTTGTTAAATGGTGTTATTAATATCAAAGGAAGTACTGGTCAAAGATTTCGTATGGAAGATGTTGCTTTAATTGGAAAAACTGGTACAGGTCAGGTTGCTAAGGATGGGAAATATCTTGGTGACAATTATTATACACATAGTTTCGCTGGACTAGCACCATATGAGGATCCAGAAATTGTTATTGTTTTCTGGTATCAAGGGGCTGTATCTGGAAATAAGGTCCCATCTGAGCTTGTCAGTGCTGTTGTACGTACTGCTCTTAATAAAATTCATCAACAGCCAGCTCAAGAAGTGGAAACCTCTACTTTTGTATTGGATTCATTTACAAATCAAAGTACTGAAC
>CATOPA010000152.1 GCA_951801965.1 uncultured Erysipelotrichaceae bacterium
GTTTATATTATAATGAAATGGATTTGGAGGTTAGAGTATGAATAATATGATAGAAAGATTAGAAACAATTGCAAGAAGATATGAAGAATTAAATGAGATTTTAATGGATCCAAGTATTGCAGGTGATATACAAAAAATGACAGAAGCATCAAAGGAACAATCATCTTTAGAGGCTGCTTATCGTTTATATCAAGAATATAAAACAATTTTAAGTGGTATAGAAGAAGCAAAAGAATTATTAAATGAAAAGGATCCAGAAATCAAAGAAATGGCAGAATTGGAACTCAGTGAATTAGAAGAAAAGAGACCTCTTATTGAAGAAAAACTTCACTTAGAATTAATTCCCAAAGATCCAAATGATAATAAAAATGTTATTGTAGAAATTCGTGGAGCTGCTGGTGGAGATGAAGGAAATATCTTTGCTGGAGACTTATATAGAATGTATGTGAAATATGCAGAGTCACAAGGCTGGAAAATTGAGATTATGGAAGCACAAGACAGTGAAGCTGGTGGTTATTCATTAATTTCATTTATGGTTAAGGGTGAAGGTGTTTATTCAAAGTTAAAGTTTGAATCTGGTTCACATCGTGTTCAACGTGTTCCTAAGACAGAAACACAAGGACGTGTTCATACTTCAACAGCAACTGTTCTTGTTATGCCAGAAGCTGAAGAAGTTGATATTGAAATTAATCCAGGAGATTTAAGAATTGATACTTATCGTGCTTCAGGAGCTGGAGGACAGCATATTAATAAAACAGATTCAGCAGTACGTATTACACATATTCCAACAGGAACAGTCACAACTTCTCAGGACGGACGTAGTCAACATGATAATAAAGATAAAGCTATGAGAGCAATGCGTACAAAACTTTATGAAATGAAATTACGTGAACAAGAAGAAGCTTTAGGAAGTGAAAGACGTAGTAAGATTGGAAGTGGAGATAGAGCTGAAAAAATCAGAACTTACAATTATCCACAAAATCGTGTGACTGATCATCGTATTGGTTTAACAATCCAACAATTAGATCGTATTATGGAAGGGAAATTGGAAGATATTATTGAAGCTTTGATGAATGAAGATCAAAGATTGAAATTGGCAGGAGCTCAAGAATAATGACAGTACGAGAATTGATTTATCAAACAGAGGATTTGATAGGTGAAAAAGGAAAAGATTGTCATGTCGCAAAAGTGTTGTTTTATCATCTTGCTAATAAAGAACCTCATCAGCTTTATCTGATGATGGATGAAGAGGTTGATGAAGAGTTATTGAAAGATTTTCAAATGGGTATTCAAAGATATGTGGATGGAGAACCTATTCAATATATTAAAGGGAAAGAAACGTTTTTTTCAAGAGACTTTATTGTGAATGAAAATGTTTTGATACCAAGATATGAAACCGAGGAACTTGTTGAAAATATATTATATAAAATAGATGATTATTTTGAAGATTATAAAAGTATTGATTTATGTGATGTTGGAACAGGATCAGGTGCTATTGCCATTTCACTTGCTTTAGAAGAAAAAAAGTTAAATGTAACAGCAACTGATATTAGTGAAGAAGCATTAGAAGTCGCAAAATTGAATGCTAAGGAGTTAGGGGCAGATGTCACTTTTTATCAGGGTGATATGCTTCAGCCATTGATTGATAGGCATCAAAAAGTAGATATCTTTGTGTCTAATCCACCTTATATTCCAAATAATCAAGATATAGAAAGTGTTGTTAAAGATAACGAACCTCATGTTGCTTTATTTGGAGGAAATGATGGTTTGTATTTCTATCGTAAAATTTTCTCACAAGTAAAAGAAATCTTAAATGAGAGAGCATTACTTGCTTTTGAGATGGGATTTGATCAAAGAGCCTTGATGGAAGAAGCTGTCGAAACATATTTTCCTCATGTTCCCTATGAAATTATTAAGGACATGAATGGAAAAGATCGTATGTTATTTATATACTATCATTTAAAATAAAATGAATATCATTTTAGAAACAAAAAGGCTTTATTTAAGACAGCTTTGTGAAGATGACGCTAAGCGTATGAGTGAGTATCGTAATAAAAAAGAGGTCGCAAAATATCAATCTTGGAAAACCTATTCATTAAAAGATGCCTCTCGACGTATTCAGCAATGTATGCGCATTGAAGCGTTGAATACACCTCATACAAATTATCATCTTGCTTTTGTATTAAAAGACAATCATACAATGATTGGAGACTTGTTTGTAGATGTTTCTCAAAAGAAAACTTTTACATTGGGATATACTATGGATAGTGAATATTGGTCATATGGATATGCAACAGAGATTGTTTCTGCTTTTATTGATTATATGAAAGAAGAATATGGTTTCCAAAAAGTGATTTGTTATATTTATAAGAGGAATATTCGTTCTAAGAAATTATTATTGAGATTGAATTTTAAGAAGTTTGATGAGTCTTTTTTCTATCAAGATGAAGGATATATGAAGATATTA
Organism: uncultured Erysipelotrichaceae bacterium; assembly: GCA_951801965.1. GTDB lineage: Bacteria > Bacillota_I > Bacilli_A > Erysipelotrichales > Coprobacillaceae > CATOPA01. Next base: position 2,468 of record CATOPA010000152.1, read on the forward strand.
GAATGATTATCATTCTTTATCTTTTTTTTCATAACATTTTCACAATTTTGTAATATAATAGAGAAGAAATGAGGGATATGGATATGAAGGTCTTATTGGTTGAAGATGAAAAGTTGATAAGGATGTTTATTGTGGAATATTTCAATAAGCAAAATGTATATGTCATTGAGGCAAGTGATGGATATGAGGCCTTATCATTATTAGATACAAGTTTTGATATTGTTTTATTGGACATTATGATGCCAGGTATTGATGGTTATGAGGTTTGCAAATTAATTCGTCAAAAGAGTGATATACCTATTTTATTTATCAGTGCTTTAAGTGAGGATGAAAATAAATTAAAGGGATATGAAGTAGGTGCAGATGACTTTATTTCAAAACCATTTACACCGTCTTTGTTGTATGCAAAATGCTGTGCCCTATTGAAAAGAGTTCAAGCTTCAAGTCATTCTTTAAATGAAGGGATTATACGTATTGATGAAGATACACATGAAGTTTTTGTCAATGATCAGCTTATTCCATTATCACATAAAGAATATACAATGCTTGTTTATTTTATAGAAAATAAACGTAAAATTCTTTCACGAGATCAACTGTTAGATCATATTTGGGGATATGACTATTATGGAGATCAAAGAATTGTCGATACATATGTTAAAAAGCTAAGAAAAAAACTGCTTGAAGCATCGTCATATATTCAAACAGTCGTAAAGATTGGATATATGTTTGATACAAAAAGGAAAGATATATGAAAAAATGGAATATTAGTTTAACTGTTAAGATTACAGGTCTAGTTTTACTAGCTTTCATTGCTGTTTTGGGAAATGAAGTTCGTTTAGGAATTGATAGATATATAAAAAGTAGCTTAGAAGCAGGAGCAGATTCCACAATTTTAAGTTTAGATAAATTTTCTAAAGCTTATATGGAGACAATTGCTATTGATAAGGTTGATTTAACATCATCACAGTTTATGGAACTTTATCAAAATGCTTTGGATGGTGATAATTCTAAGATTAAGTGTTTGACAGATAAAAATGGAAAAATTATAGATATATCAAGAGAAGAGACAACATCACCTGTATTATGTATGATAGTGAATAGTCATAATGAGGAACAGCCATGGCCTGCTTATTTAGATTTATCAAAATTTGATGAATTTGATTTAGAAATTCTTGAACATACTTTAATTGATAGTCAAGATGATACAAGTTATATTTCAGTGGATTTGGTTGTTGATGATAAAAAGAGTATCAATGCAAATGCTGATTTATCATGGATGAATGATATAGCTTATTTGAAAATTAATAGTGAAGTTGTCTATGAAGGTGATGAAAGTAAAGAAACAGTACGTTTAGAAGGAACAGTAAGTTCTTATACAAGTCAAGATGTTGGTATTGTTTTTGTTCCTCGTATAGAAAATTCTTCACTATCATCTCAAGACTCTTTACAAGAAAAACAAAATTCTACTGTTGTTCTTGACTATACAGATAGCATGGAAAGTTTAAAACAACAAATAGAAAAAAACTTTCAAGAGTTTAAAAATAGTGCAAAATCTATAAAAGCAGATTTTGGATGGGCAGATTATTATTTGATACCACC
>CATOPA010000153.1 GCA_951801965.1 uncultured Erysipelotrichaceae bacterium
AGCAGTTGAGGAAGTGCTTGAAAGTTTAGAACCAGTTATCAAAGCACATCCTGAATATGAAGATATGGCAATCTTAGAAAGATTAGTTGAACCAGAAAGAACTTTAATGTTCAAAGTTCCATGGGAAGATGATCATGGGAAAGTCCATGTCAATAGAGGTTTCCGTATTCAATTTTCAAGTGCTATCGGACCATATAAAGGAGGATTAAGATTACATCCATCTGTGAATTTAGGAATTATTAAATTCTTAGGATTTGAACAAATATTTAAAAATTCATTAACAACTTTACCTATTGGTGGTGGTAAAGGTGGTTCTGATTTTGATCCACAAGGAAAATCAGATGCTGAAATCAGACGCTTTTGCCAATCTTTTATGACAGAATTATATCGTCATATTGGTCCTGATGTTGATGTTCCTGCTGGAGATATCGGTGTAGGTGCTAGAGAAATCGGTTATTTATATGGTCAATACAAAAGAATTAGAGGAGCATTTGAAAATGGTGTCCTTACAGGAAAACCACTTCCTTATGGTGGTTCTTTAATCAGACCCGAGGCAACAGGATTTGGAGCTGTTTATTATGGAAAAGAAGTCTTAGCACATTTCAATGAAACTTATGAAGGAAAAACAATTGCTGTAAGTGGTTATGGAAATGTTGCTTGGGGTGTTTGTATTAAAGCAAAAGAATATGGTGCAAAAGTTGTTTCTGTTTCTGGAAGAGATGGATATATCTATGATCCAGACGGAATAACAACTGATGAAAAAATTGATTTCTTGCTAAAAATCAGATCATCTAATGATGTCAAACTTAAAGATTATGCTGAAAAATTTGGATGTGAATTCCATCCTGGAGAAAAACCATGGGGATTAAAAGTAGATATGGCTTTCCCTTGTGCAACTCAAAATGAAATTGGACTAGAAGAAGCCAAACAATTGGTTGCTAATGGTGTTAAGTATATTATTGAAGGTGCTAATATGCCTACAACACCTGAAGGAATTGCTTATTTCTTAGAAAATGGCGGAACTTTAGGTCCTGCTAAAGCTGCTAATGCTGGTGGTGTTGCTGTATCAGCTTTAGAAATGGCTCAAAACTCTATGAGATATAGTTGGACAAAAGAAGAAGTTGATGAAAAATTGCATTCTATAATGATCAATATTCATGATTCTTCAGTTGCTGCGGCTCAAAAATATGGCTTAGGTTATGACTTAATCAAAGGAGCAAATATTGCTGGGTTTGAAAAAGTTGTTGCTGCAATGATTTCTCAAGGAATATATTAAAAACTTATTTCATCAATTGAATCATAAAAAATATTTTGAAGTTGTCAAAAAGACAACTTCTTTTTTATCAAAATAATAGACTTTTAATTGCACATCACTCTTTTTTTAAAATTCAAAAAGAAGTGTTAAATTCCTTTGAAATTTTACACTTCTTCATTTCATAATTATATTTCTTCTTTTTTTCTTCTTAATAATGTATATCCTGCTCCAGTAAGTGCTGCCATCATAAAGAATAATTTCATATTCATATAATCCCCTGTATCAACATTATTGTTAGGATTTGTAGAGTTTTCTGGTTCATCTGGAAGAATTTCTATTGAATTGGAACGTTTTACTAATCCCTTTAATGCCTTATTAATTGCGTTTGCCATAGCATCAACTTCTTCTTGATGTGTAAAATCCAAATCTCTGATTACTGAATCTAACGCATCCTGTAATGATTTCACTGACTCATCAGTATATATTGTTAAATCCTTAGGAACATTAGCAATAGCTTCATCTACTTTACTATAATCTGCTTTTTTAATTTCAGAACCGATTTCATAAATAGATAAATCTACTCCATCTTCCCATGAAATTCTAAATCTATAAACATCATTTAAACCATCTAAAGAATAGCTTACTAATTGATTTCCTTCACCAACGAGTTCTACCCATTTTCCATCATTGTATGCTTCAACCTTTATAATACCCTCATTCTTTAACACATTTAATTTTGAAGCAAAAGGCATATCAAAATTGTTAAATTCTAATGTACCACCTTCTGATGGAGTAAATCCACTTAACAAGTCATTATCTATAATTGATTGTGCTTGTGTATCACTTATAATAGGTGCATGAGAATTACCAGATAATTGATTAATCTCAATTTCTGCAATTTTCATCCATTTGTCAGTAGCATCTCCTGTAACTAAAATTTTTACATACTGTATTTCTTTATCTAAAAAAGCTATATTTACTTGATTATTAGTAATATCTCCTACTTTTTCCCAGCTTGCTTTATCTACTGAAACTTCAATAACACCACAATCCATCCAATCACAATCACTCATATAAACGGCAATATCTTTCACTTGAATTTTTTCACCAAGATCAACCACATAACCATTTCCTGTATATTGTTCACAAGTCCAATGATAACTATCCCTATTACCATCTATAAGATTATTTTTATCACCATCATAAGTATCTAGTGAGCCAATTTCTTCAATTGTCATAGCATCAGGAATTTTTACAGTTGATGTCACCATAACAAAAGAATCATCATTGAATTCAACCGTTTTATTGTTCTTAGAGTCATTAATTAATCTTATGTATTTAGCTTCAAATGCTTTTCCATCATATTCATCAAAACGAACTCCATCAATAGAATATTCAAACTTCAATCCTGTTTTATTCTCAATTGATTGAATGATTTGGGCTTGTTCTAAATAAATACCCACATACTCATTTGGTTTCACAATAATGCTTTGATCAGCATTTATTGATGTAGAACCTAATTGTTCATGAATAACTAATGAATTTGAATCATTAACAGTAGAAATAATACCAGTCTGCTTTTGATTCACAATAAATTCACGCACTTTAATAGAATACTTTTCATTATCACCAATAACATAACGTACAAATCTTGCAGTTTCTGGATTAACATTTGAAATATGATTTTGTTCAGAAACAACCTTGATATCTTTCCAATCAACTCCATTTGTAGAAATCTGAACTTTGTGACTATCAGGTACATTTGTATCATTGTCACTAGCCCCAATGAGAATTGTCAAGTCATCAATCTGTGTTTGTACACCTAAATCAATACCTAACCATCTTTCAATATGTACACTCTTTTCACTAATATCAACAAGTGTCTCCTTATCACCATCCACCATTGCAGAAAGATTTGGATTCAAATGCCCCTCACCACGACAATTTGAAATTGCAAGAGTAGTTTGTGTTTTCCCTAAGCGTTTTAATAATTTTTGATGAATATTGCCTTGAATCATTTGTAAAAATGGAATTATTTCACGTCTACCTGTCCATCTTCCATTTGTCACTTCATTCATTACATTTTGATCTTCTTCATATTGTGTCAAAACTTTAATAAATTCTGCTTCATTTAGATATGTCAATGAATTTTGGAATTGTGCATTTTTTAAAATACTTATTCCTAATTGACTTAGTTTAAGTTGTTGATTTACCCATGATTCAATTTCATTAGATAATGCCTTATTACCTGTATATGTCAATAATTTTTCACAAGCTCTTTCAATTTTTTTGAATTCTTCAATCAAAATAGTAGTTTTTTCATCAATATTCTTATTTCCATAATAATCTCTTTTATAATCATTAAATAAATCAACCAAATACTCAGATTCAACTGATACATCTTTCAATTCCCACATTGATTGATTATTGTTAGTTGCAAATACCTTGAATGCATCTGCAAATTCTTTTTCTTTAATAATATAATCTACTGCTGCATTCCAACTTGATTTACGATCAAATGCTTTAATATTCCAACTATAATCAGCAATACTAAATAATGAAAATTTTGATGATTGTTCTTGAAGTAATGGATTTGAAACCAACCCATTAATTCTTTCTATATCATTACTTAATCCGACTGTTTCACCAACTAAAAGCTGATCTTCCATTGACAAATCATTAACTGGATAATTCCACCAAATATATGCTGGTCTTTGAATAATATTTTCTATCCATTTCATCATAGATGGTGTAACTT
>CATOPA010000154.1 GCA_951801965.1 uncultured Erysipelotrichaceae bacterium
TTCACCAGCAACACCTTTTTTTCCTTCTACAATCTTTCCATCAATAATAATGCCTTGTCCTCCAACTCCGAAACCAAAAGGTTGTGAATGGAAAAGAATATTTTTATATTCAGGATGTTCTAATGCAAAACCAACAGCAGCTGCATTAGCATTATTATAAACAAATATTTCAATATTATATTTCTTTTCAAATTCTTCTTTCAAATCTACAACTTCTCCATGTGTAGGATACTTTAAGTATTTTTCATCACTGACAATCCCTGGTGTTGCTATTCCTATCACATCAATATAAGAGTGTTTTAATAATACTGTATTAATAACATCATGTAAATCTCTAATATTCATAGACGGCTTAATAATCAGCTGACTATCTATCACTTCACATTTATCATTCACACGATAATAAATACGTGTTTGTGCTTTATTCACTAATAGTACAATAGATAAAATACGTTTCTCATACTGCATACAACAAGAACATTTTTCATCATGAATTTTTTTCTTATGAGCATAAAACTCTTTTAACTCATCTTGAACAAATTGAATAGCTGACAAAGCATCATATGAAGCAAAAATAGCTGTAGGGATTTGTAAAACAAGCTTTTCTGTTAAGCTTTCTTTTAAGCGGCTTAACATATAACCAATTTGCGGAGCAAGTAAAATGACATCATATTTTTCAGCTTCTTCAAATACATTCATGTAAGAAACAGCATCAAAATGACAATCTAGTCCTAACATTTCTGTTGTAGAATTTAAGTTTTCAGCAAACATTGATGTTGTTAAACCTGATGAACATGATAAGAGAACTTTTAATGTTTTTTCATCTTTTAATCCAATCAATGTTTCAATCATTTCATCATACAATTGTTTTGCATGATCTTCATCATTTAATTCAAAATGAAGATAAAACTTCACTGAATCATCTTTTTTTGAAAGAATTGTAAATTCAACAATAACACTTTCTTCTACTTCAGTAAATTGTATAGATGCTTCCCCATAATCAGTTATCAATTTAATCAATCTATCATTTTCTAAAACAATATGATAGTCATCTGTTTCATGTGATTGAATCCATGAACGAAAATCAAAATCTAATACTGTACCTTCTACACTCATCTTCATTCCTCCCTCTTCTCTCTATTATTCTAACATTTCAATCAAATCCTATCAATCAAAACACGTTGCCTTTATAAATACTTCTTTGTATGCTTAATAGATATTTCTTATAAAAATAAATGAAAAACTTAATTTAATCAAAGTTGCTTATTTTATTGATTCTTAAACATAAATCACAGCATTTACACCTATTATTTTTATTTAGAAAATCTTTTTAATACCATCATTTATATGCTTTCTTATTAATCAAAAAGGTATCCATCTTTCATAAAAGGAGCTATATTCACATGTTTTATTCCATTTCTCTTTTGAATAATATCATCTCTTGTTAGTAAATATTTTGGATAATTATCTCTAATCATCTCTAAGGGCTTATATTCTCTATTTTCTGTTTCAATGCTATTCATAATTGTCATTGTAATTTGTAAATATGAATACTCTGTCTGTGCATATCTTAATATAAAATCACATTCTAATTTTCCTATTCTTCCAACACTGACTTCATAGTCTTTGGACTTTGCATATAAAAACACAATATTTTCTAATACTGGACCATAATTAATTCTATTATCTGTGTTGGTCATATAATAAAATCCTAAATCTGCTAAATAATATTTTTGTTCTCCTTGCAATGAACGTCTTGATTTTAAATCAAATCTTTGACACTTATAAAGAATTTTTGCATCTATTAATATCTGAATATATCGATTTAATGTTTCTCTTTTGATATGACACCCATCATTTTCTAGATCATTTAAAATATTTTTTATGCTCATCGTCGCACCAAAATTATTAATAATATAAGTTTTAACCTTTTCAAAAACGGAAACATTATTTATTTTTACTCTTCTCTTAATATCTTTTTCTAATATTTCTGAAATAACACTCTTTATATACGTTCTCTTATCTTCAACAGAATCATATTGTAATGTTTTTGGAAAACCACCTTCTAAAATATATTGATCAAATTCTTTAGTTAAATTCGGATTTATTTCTTTGCCTAAATATTCTTTCATACCAATATATTCTTCAAATGTCAAAGTATACATTTCAAATTCTATATATCTTCCAGTTAATTTAGTAATAAGTTCTCCACTTAATAAATATGAATGAGAGCCCGTTATAAAAATAGAAAAATCACCATCTTCTCTAAACGCATTAATAACTTCTTCAAAATTCTCCACATTTTGAATTTCGTCAATAAATAGATACTTTAACCCCTCAGCAATAGACAAATCATCAATGACTTTCTCTAATTGATGAGGAGTCTTAATACTTTTATATCCACGTTTATCTAAATTAATATAAATAATATTATGGCTATCTACACCACTTTTTTTAATTCCTCCATAATTGTCAACATCAAACTTGATTTACCACAACGTCTAACACCTGTTACCACTTTAATTATTTCATAATCATGATAAAATCCTCGCATTTTCTTTAAGTAATTTTCTCTTCTATATAAATTCATTTTCATCACCACATACATTATGTCATTAAAGCCGTTATTTTCAAGTTAAGGGGGTATTTTATATAAAATTGTTCATTTTCATCCCTTTAAATGTTATTTATGTCTTATATTATTATGATACAACTTGATATATTTATACTCTTTTAAACATTTTGTTATCAAAACTTTTAATGAAAAGAAAAACCCTTGAATCATCAAGGGTCTTAATCACAATTATTCACCAACGTATGGTAATAATCCCATTTGTCTAGCACGTTTGATTGCAACTGCTAATCTTCTTTGATATTTAGCACTTGTTCCAGTTACACGTCTAGGAATGATTTTACCATTAGCAGAAACGAATCTCTTTAATAATTCAACATCTTTGTAATCGATGTAATCAATCTTATTTTTTGTAAAGTAGCAAACTTTCTTTCTACCCATTCTTTGTCTCTTGAATGCCATAATTTTTCCTCCTTAAAATTGAATATCATCTTCCATGATATCAAATGAATCAAAAGAATTATCAAAATCTTTTTCTAAATCCACTGTTTTCATATCATAGAAATTATTTTGCTCTACTTGAGGTTGCTGTTGTTGAGTTCTTTCTCTTGAAGCTTTTGTTTCTAAGAACTGAACACTATCACATACAACTTCTACAACATATACTCTTTGTCCTTGTGGATTATCATAACTGCGTGAACGCAATCTTCCTTCCACTCCAACTAATGATCCTTTTGAACAATATCTTTCTACATTTTCAGCAACTTTGTTCCAAACAACACAATTGATATAATCAGCTTGTTGTCCATCTGCTGAATTATAGTTTCTATTTAATGCTAGAGTAAAACTTGTAACTGCAGCACCAGTATTTGTTCTTCTTAATTCAGGATCCCTTGTCATTCTTCCTACCAATACGACACGATTAATCATAATGGATTCCTCTTATCTTCTAAGAGTTAAATGACGTAATACATTGACATTAATACGTGATAAACGTTCAAACTCAGCAATATTTGCTGGAGTTGTTGTTGTATCAACTACAACATAATATCCCTTAGTGTAATCTTTAATTTCATAAGCGAAATCACGTAATCCCCATTCGTTAACATTATCAACTGTTCCTTCACCATTTGTTAAAATAGCTTTAAGGTTTTCAATCAATTGATTTCTTGCTTCTTCTTCAACGTCTGGTTTTACAATAAACATAATTTCATATTTGTTCATTTTTTTACCTCCTCCTATGGTCTAACGGTTTACATACAATGTAAACAGGCAGTAAATCTTTTTTACATGCTTGTTGATTATAGCATATCAGCATACAAATTACAATGAATTTATCAACTTTTTTCTCTATATAATCATCTTTGTATAAAGATAATCAAATATCATTTTTTCTATCAAAA
>CATOPA010000155.1 GCA_951801965.1 uncultured Erysipelotrichaceae bacterium
CTTTCTTATCCTGATAATGGGTATCTTTCTTTTGAGGCACGTATGGGATGTGGTTTTGGTGCATGCATGGGATGTTCTTGTCGTGTGAAAACAAAGCCATATAAAAGAATATGTGTTGAAGGACCAATATTACATTCAAGTGAGGTGATTGTTAATGGCTAATTTGCGTGTTAAGCTTCCAGGCTTAGATATGAAAAATCCAGTAATACCAGCAAGTGGAACATTCGGGTTTGGTTATGAATTTGCTAAATTTTATGATATTAATATTTTAGGATCAATGATGTTAAAAGGAACGACATTAGAGCCACGTTATGGAAATCCATTACCTCGTATAGCTGAAGGACCAAGTGGTCTGCTTAATGCTATTGGACTTCAAAACCCTGGAGTGGATGCTGTCATGAATGAAGAATTAGAAAAATTACGTCCTTTATATACTGATAAAGTTATTGCGAATATTGGAGGAAGCGGAATAGATGACTATGTTGAAACAGCAAAACGTCTTTCTTCACATGATATGGTAGGAGCATTAGAATTGAATATTTCTTGTCCTAATGTTCATTGTGGAGGAATTCAATTTGGAACAAATCCTCAAATGGCTGCTGATGTCACAAGAGCAGTCAAAGCTGTGAGTCAAAAACCTGTTTATGTTAAATTATCGCCTAATGTAACTGATATTGTTGAAATGGCAAAGGCTGTAGAAGAAGCAGGAGCAGATGGAATTACAATGATTAATACTCTTGTTGGTATGCGTTTTGATATTCGCACTGGTCGTCCAATTATAGCAAATAAGACTGGTGGATATAGTGGACCAGCAATTTTCCCTGTTGCTTTAAAGATGGTATATCAAGTTTCTCAGGCTGTTTCTATTCCAGTTATAGGAATGGGTGGAATTGCAAGTGGAAAGGATGCAATTGAAATGATGATTGCTGGTGCAAGTGCTGTTGCTGTTGGTTGTCAAAATCTTATCGATCCTTATGCTTGTCCAAAAATCATACAAGAGATGAATGATTTGCTAGATGATATGGGAATTTCAGATGTTAATGATATTATTGGAAAATCACACCAGTATTAATATAAAGTAAATATGTTTAAATAAAAAAGAATATAGACATACTATTTAAGGTGATAGTATGTCTATTTATTTTAAACTTATTTTTGCAAGTTTTCTTTGGGGAACAAATGTTATTGTTATGAAACAGTTATTAGGTGAAGTTCCTTTTTTATTACTTGCAGCAATGAGAGTCTTTTTTTCATTTTTATTTTTAGGACTGTATATGATATATAAAAAAACAAGTTTTCAATGCCTTCAAAAGAGAAAAATTCTTTTATTGGGATTTATAGGTATTTATTTAAATTTTTATTTTACATTTTTAGGTATGAATGATGTCAAAGGCGTTGATAATGCATTAATGAATGCCATTGCACCAATGTTGTCCTTTTTATTTTCTTTGTGTTTATTACAAAAAAAGGCAAAGTGGTATGAATATATTGCTTTATTCATAAGTCTGTTTGCTTTTTTACTTTCTATTCATTTTCAAATTTTTTCAATACAAAAGGGGTTTCTATATTTACTTATAGGATTAAGTTTATATATTGTATCTCAAGTTTTTATTCAAAAGTGGAATCTTCATCATACTCTTTCATTAACATTTTATCAGTTAGGGTTTGGTCTTATTTTTTTAATACTTCATTGTATTTATAAGCAACAATTTCATATATCTTATTTTGTTCATATACCTTTCATTTATTGGATATTATTTTTGGTTATTTCAGGTGCAGGATTTGCTTTTATACAGGTTATTTATATGCAATCAGTTGAAAAAATAGGTGTTTTGAAAACAAGTTCTTTTTTAAGTATGAATCCCTTTATTACTTATATAGAAGCTTTGATTTTTTTAAATGAACAATTTGATATAATTCATTTTATAAGCTTTATTCTTATCTTTATTTCAATATATTTTATGAATTTTTATAAATATCAAATCTTTAAAAAGAAATAGCTTGACTTCTTTTGAGAATATCTTATAATAATGATTGCGACTATCTCTAGGATATAAGAGTCCTCGACCTATATCTTGGAAATGGTTAAGTATATATGATAAGGAGGAAAAAAACAATGTTAACTAAAGAAGAAAAAACTGCTATTATGCAAAAATATGCAAGAGTTGAAGGGGATACTGGTTCTCCTGAAGTACAAATTGCTGTATTAACTGCTGATATCAACAAATTAAATGAACATTTTAAAGTTCATAAGAAAGATTATCATTCAAACAGAGGTCTTTTAAAGAAAATTGGTAGAAGAAGAGATTTATTAAAATATCTTAAAAATAAAGATATTGATAGATATACAGCATTAGTTGATAGTTTAGGTTTAAGAAGATAAAAAGATATCAAAAAAGATATCTTTTTTCTTTTAATTGCATTATAATGGTTATGAAAATAATTCTGAAAGGATGTGATTGTATGTTTTATAAAGATAATGATGTTCCTGAGCCGTCGCTTTTACATACAATGAAATCTTGGAGGAAGAAAATATGGAAGAAAAAATTGAAGAATTAGAAATAAAGATTAAAGAATTGCTTAATGAAAAAAAGTATCATGAAATAAGAGAAACTTTGCAAGACTTAAATGAGGCTGATATTGCTGAAATCATTGAAACAATTGAGAATAGAGATGATGTTGTGCGAGTATTTAGACTTCTATCTAAGGACAATGCAGCTGATGTTTTTGCATATATTCCCGTTGAATATGAGCAAATGATTATTGAATCATTAACAGCAAGAGAAATTGGGCAAGTTATGAATGATTTGTACTCTGATGATGCTGTTGATATGTTAGAGGAAATGCCTGCGAGTGTTGTTAAAAAGATTTTAGCAGCAACTGATAGTGAAACAAGACAAGATATCAATAACCTATTGAAATATCCTGAAGATTCAGCCGGAAGTTTGATGACAGTTGAGTTTGCTAATTTGCGTACATATATGGATGTTATGGATGCTTTAAAGAAAATACGTTCAACAGGTATTGATAAAGAAACAATTAATGTATGTTATGTGACTGATCCTCAAAAACACTTACTTGGAATTGTGACTTTGAGACAATTGATTTTAGCTGATCCAGAAGATAAAATTAAGGATCTCATGGATGAAAATGTCATTACAGTACATACGTTAGATGATCAAGAGGAAGTTGCAAAGCAATTCCAAAAATATGACTTTGAAGCAATGCCAGTTGTTGATAATGAAAATAGACTTGTTGGTATTATTACTGTTGATGATGTTATGGACATTATTGAAGAAGAAGCTACAGAGGATATTGAAATGATGGCCGCTATTACACCAACTGATCAGCCTTATACAAAAACAACAGTATGGGAAACTTATAAAAAACGTATTCCTTGGTTAATGTTATTAATGATTTCTGCTTCAATTACTGGTAAAATTATTCAAGGATTTGAGAGTGCTTTGTCAGCGTGTGTTGTTTTAACTTCTTTTATTCCAATGCTTATGGATACTGGTGGAAATTGTGGATCACAGGCTTCTGTATCTATTATTCGTGCTTTATCATTAGATGAGGTAGAATTTCGTGATTTACCGCTGATTGTATGGAAGGAAATAAAAGTTTCATTGATTGTTGGCTTGACCTTAGCTGTTGCTAATTTTATTAAAATTATGCTTATTGATCAGACAACTGTATTAGTTGCGTTTGTTGTATGTATCACTTTGTTTGTGACTATTGTTGTAGCGAAATTTGTTGGATGTTCTTTACCAGTTATTGCAAGTAAGATTGGCTTTGATCCAGCAGTGATGGCAAGTCCATTTATTACGACAATTGTTGATGCTCTTTCTTTGATTGTTTATTTTAATGTAGCGGGTATCTTTTTAAACTTATAAAGAAAAGGAGATATGATTCTTTTGAATGATATCTTTTTTTGTTGATTGAAATAATATAAGAATAA
>CATOPA010000156.1 GCA_951801965.1 uncultured Erysipelotrichaceae bacterium
TTCAAGACAGTCTTTATCTTTAAAGACAACATTCATAAAATCATCATCAATCAAACGAAGCTGAGAGATAGCAAAAAGATAGTCATTATGTACTGCTGAAAAAATACTGAACACCCCATTTCTATATCATATAAGGGGACAAACATATTATAGCATATATTTGCTTTAAGTAAACAACATCTCTTATAAAGTTTATCCCTATTATATATATACACAAATAAAAAAGCACATTTACTTTTTTAAATGTGCATTTTTTAATAATTATACTCTTTTTCTCTGTAGCTTAATCCATTCCATAATTAATTTTACAATATATTCCTTTTGATTATCTGTCAATTCTTGACCAGGTTGAATATGATGCCATTTATATAGGCAACCTCTACAACATGTTCCTGTCGCATGTTGAGCTATAAAAACAGGATGTCCTCTCATTGGTGTTTGCTTACCATCATTTGCAATATATGCTGGTGCTAATCTTTTATTAATAAAATCATAAGCATGCTTTTCTATAACTGCTAGCCCTTTTGTTTCAATATAATCTATATCTTTCTCTTTCAAACAGAAACGACTTCTAAATTTTGAATAAGATAGTTTTTTGAGTTGGTAAGAAATCTGTTTATCCATTCATTTTCACCTCTTTATTATTATATCATCTCAAATCTTTTTTTGCATAATAAATGAAAAGACCTGTATGTTTGACCATACAGATCGTTTTCTATAACAATGATTTTACATCATCAAATAAATCGGCTGACTTTTGAATTGTGTTTTCATTTCCAATAACACAATAAGAAAGTTGATCTAAGAACTCTAAAACATACTTCAATAATTGTTGAATATCTTCTTTTGATAAATCAATCATTCGTCTTCTTAATGAATTCAAAAAATCATCTTGAACCCCTGTGATTGCTCTAGAAAAACTTATATTTCCAATTTGCTTTGCAGACAATGGTCTTTCTCTATCACTAATCGCCCCTATAATATATTGAAGCATTTCCCTTTCTGTCACATCAAAGTTTTTAACATAATCTCTAATACCATGATAAACTTCTAATGTTTTCTTTAAATGTGGATCACGATAAGAGACAATAGAAAGAATTTGATGATTCTGAGCATCACTAAAGCAACCATATGCTCCTCCCTTAACACGTACATAATGCCATAAATAATCACATCTTAAAATATGTTGCAATAATTGAAAAGCAGCAAGCTCATCCTTTGACATTGACTGAATTCTTCCAGACACACCAACAAATTGAACCTGAGAAGGCATTGTATAAGCTTTTTGAGAAATTTGATAAGAAAGTTTTGGAACAATTTGTGGCTGATATCCATGATAACCAAATAAGGCAATCATATGTTTTATACTTTCTTTGACCTTTCCTAATGACTCTCTTTCTCCAGTATAAGAAATCATCAAATGATCTGCATTAAAGATATATGACATTGTTTCATGAATTTTTTTAACAAAATCATTATGTTCATAATGCTCAATCAAATCACATATGAAAGTATAGTAACCCAAATAATCTGTATTATACATGTAATAATCAACCATTGATGAATCTTTTCTTGTCTCATTTAAAGCAATAATATGTGCACTGTTCATAAATTGTGTTTGCAGTGATGCCTTTTCTTGCATTAAGATTTCCATAATACGTGCATCATCATCGAAACAAGATTCAAATAACATTTCTTTGATTAATTCTTCAACATGATCAATTTCATGATAAAGCATCTTTGCAGTAATCTCATAACTTGGACGGATTTCTCCATTACCTAAAGTTCCATCATAAACAAATGTCTGATGATAAATTCCACCAGTTGTTAATGCCATATTATCATAAAATTCTAAATAGCTATGTTTATTTGTATTCACAAAACCTAATAAGCTATTGAGCAATGATGCATAAGGCAATAATGACAAAGGTAAATATCTTAAATCAAAGCTTAATTTTAAGTATCCAATACCATGAGTGAATAGTTCATGATAAATCAATGGCGTTTGATAAACCATAATCGTTTCATTAATACTTTTTTGAACCTCTGTAGGTAAATCCTTTCTTTCTAAAAGAGGAATACATGCAAGAGATTCTTCAGATTCTTGTGTATCTTGATATAAAAGAAGTTGTTGATAAACACTAACAATATCCTGCTTCTGTTGAATATCTAACGAACGATAAATATTTTGCAATGATTGAATTTCTTTTTCATCTATTTTTGATTGATATTGTGCTTGAGGATATAAGCAAACTTTTGAATGATGATACAGATCTATTAAATCCTTAACAATCTTATCAAACTGATGAGCATTAATAATATTTTCTAAGTCATGAAGTGTTTTTTGGACTTCAATCAAATCGAAGAAACCTTCTTCTTTAAATAACCATTTCATTAAAATCTGTTGATTATAATACAATCCTTTTGGTGTACGTCCAAAATCCTGCTCTCTGTATTGGAATTGTAAAGCATGAAAAGCAGCATAAACCATCTTTTCATCAAGTCCATCACAAATGATCTTTTGAAGAACTGATTCAACAATTTCAAAAAAACGTTGTTGTTCTTCAGTTTTTGCATTCATACAAATAATGCTATATGAAGGATAATGAATATTTTGAGAAAATGATGAATAAACATCTTGACCTATTTTTTCATTTAATAATGCTTGTCTGATTAAGGCTCCTGGTGAGGATACCAAAACATAATCTAATATTTGTAAAGACATCATTGTTAATAAATCATGTTGATGAGAAACAACTATATTGTATGCATAATATGCTAAGTCCTCATTACAATCATAATAACCTGTTAGCATGTCAATAGGTTTTTGATCACATTCAAAATGATAATGTTTTAATTCTTGTGGAGCTTCAAAATGAGATAAATACTCTCTATCTAAGTATTGAAGTCTTTCTTCAACATCAATATGACCATAAACAAATAATAATGATTGATAAGGCGCATAATGTTCCTTATAAAACTCTCTCAATTCATTATAATTGAGTTGAACAATATCTTGTGGATATCCTCCAGAATGATAGCTATAGCAGCTTTGAGAATACAAAGATGATTTTATATAATATTCAAGCATATATTCAGGAGATGAAGCATAGCCTTTCATTTCATTATAGACAACACCATTGTAATATAATTTATCGTTATCTATTTCATAATGCCAACCCTCCTGCATAAAAATTTCCTGTTGATTTAAAACATGAGGATAAAAAACAGCATCTAAATAAATATCCATTAAATTTTTAAAATCCTTATCATTACAGCTTGCTACTGGATATAAAGTCATATCATCAAAAGTCATAGCATTTAAAAAAGTATTCATTGACCCTTTCATCAATTCTACAAATGGATCTTTTAAAGGGTACTTTCTAGATCCACATAACACTGAATGTTCTAAAATATGAGGAATACCTTTGTTATTTTTAACTGGTGTTGGAAAACAAGCAGAGAAAACTTTATTATGATCATCATTACAAATCATAGCAATATGTGCCTGAGATTTTTTATGACGATATAGATATCCAATACCATTTAACTCTTTTAATTCAACTTTCTCTATCAAATCATATATATTTGACATCATTATTCTTCAACTTCCTTTCATGTTTTCTATACTAACATAAATATAGTGAAAAGATAATTTATATGATAAATTATTTTCTAATGAGATTATACCTTTCATATAAATTTTTTTTATATAAAAAAGTGGAAGAGAATGAATCGGTAATTTAAAATCTGGCGTTGTAGGGGGACCCCTTTAAAGTTTATACGTTGCTTTTAAAAGTAGCCTTTAAATTTTAGCGTGGTGCCTTTTTTGTATATAATAAAACCTTCATGTTAGAATATCTT
>CATOPA010000157.1 GCA_951801965.1 uncultured Erysipelotrichaceae bacterium
ACTACATTCCATCCTTCTACCTCTGTTTCTTAATTGATTTTAAAATATAAGATAAGTGATACAAAAAGGCATCAATATCTTCTTTTGTCGTTTGATGTTAAAAACTAATACGAATAGCACTTTGAGCAACATTTTGAGAAAGCTTCATCGCTGATAAAGTACGAGAAACATCATTCTTATGTGAAGAACATGTACTTTTCGTAGAAACATAACACTCTTTTGCCTCTAATGCATGTAAAATGACTTCTGGTTTATAACCAACACATGAAAAATTCAAAATATATGGAGATACATCCTCTTTTGGTGTATTTATCACAACACAATCTTCTTTTTCCAATTCATTTCTTACATATTGATTCAACATTGCTACATGCTTATACTTTTCATCTATATTTTCTAAAGCAAGCCGTAATGTCTTTGCAAACATTGTATGTGTTGCAGTATTTGAGGTTCCACCTCTTAAACCTTTTTCTTGTTGTCCACCATTAACTAGTGGTATAAGTGTTGTGGATTCTTTTTTAAATAAAACACCACTTCCCTTAAGTCCATAAATCTTATGAGCTGAAAAGCTTGCTAAATCCACAAAAGAAAGATCAATGGGAATCTTCCCTAAAGCCTGAACCATATCAACATGTAATTTGATCTTAGCATTTTTCTTTTGAATAATGTCATAAATCTCACGAATCGGATTAATAACTCCTATTTCATTATTGACATACATCACTGAGATAAGTATAGTATCTTCTCTGATGCAATCTTCTAACTCTTTTAAGTTTAAATATCCATGCTCATCAACTGATATAAAATCAACCTCATATCCAAATATTTCTTTTAGCTGCATACAAGTATTGTAAACACTTGAATGTTCTATTGCAGTTGTTATTATATGTTTACCTCTATTTTGATATTGAAATGCACAACCTTTTATGGCCATATTATTAGATTCACTTGCCCCACTTGTAAAATAGATTTCATTTGCTTTCACGTGAAGTAGCTGAGCAGTCAAATCTCTTGATTTTTCCATTAAAGAACTTGTTTGTAGTCCTAATGAATAAATAGAATCTGCATTTGCAAAATAATCGTTTAATAATGTCTGATACATTTGATTGACTTCATGATTTAAAGGTGTCGTTGATACATAATCTAAATAAATCATATTTTCCCTCCATATCTTAACATATGTATATATATCATTTTTATAACTTATTTTCCACTAAAAAAGTCCTTAAATGGACTTTTCTTCTGATTTTTTTATTAATGTTTCATATGAACCTGGTTTGATTTTTTCAATAATATCAACTGCTGTTGATAAAGCTTTTGTATATTCTCCATTTCTAAATAAAACTTCTGCTTTTGTCAACTCTGTATTCACTTCTAAAAAAGTAGAACGATAGCGATTTCCATAAACAATGGCTTCCTCAACCATTTCTGCTGTCACAATTAAATTATGAACATTATCATAAAGTTTATAAATGATATCTCTTGCACTATTCACTTTTTTAGATAATTCATTTAGTTCAACTGGTCTATTTGTACGATAGGCTTGTATTTGAGCTGCTTTATCATATGAATCTTGAATATAATCCTTATAAGACTCATTAATCATTGGAAGATGTTTATTTTTAATCTCAGACTTTATTTCTAATAAAACAATATTTATATTTTCTAATTCATCAATAGCTCTTTGTTCCTGTAAATACAAATGATCTCTTAATGCAAAGAATTCATTCAAATAATCTTGGTGTACAGTAGCTCTTTTATGAATATCTTCTACTCGCACAATCATTTGTGAATATGAAAAATGTCCATTTTGTATCTCTTCCTCTAATTCATAAGATTCTTTTAATAACATATCAAACTCTTGATAATTATCATCAATAACAATCTCAAATTCTGTAAGAACATATAATGATTTCATACGATTATAATCTATCATTGATTGTTTATATTGATCATATATTTCTGTGATTGTGTTATGGCATGATTCCCATTTTTCTCTAAATTCCTCATATGCTTGATTTTCTATTTCCAAATCTTTAATCAAAAGATCAATAGAATCAACCAATTCTTGTAAGGTTTCTCCAACTCCCTCTAATAAAAGATCTTTAATTTTTTGAATACAATCTTGCAAAATATCTTTCAGTTCATCTAAACGATCATATGCATTTAACTCTTCCAAAGAAAAGTGTTCTGAAGGCATATTATCCATCATTGATTGAATATGTTCAATCTTATTAGGAATATATTGTCTCACTACAGAAACATAATCTGGAATATCTTCTATAATCTTAGTTAACCAATCTACTCTTTCATCTATTTCTTTTGTAAAAGCACGTGCGTCTTCAAATTTCTGATTATTCATCATACCCTCTAACTTCACAAAAGAATCATCAATTTCATTAAACACATTTAAAAGATTTGGAACAAAGTCTTCAACCTTAAATCTTATACTTTCAAATTGATCAATAACATGACGGTATTTTTCTTTAACTCTAATAATTTCTATTCTTTGAATATTTTCTATTTCTGTAATCTTTTCAATCTTTTTCAATAATTCTTTAGAATCCTTTTCATAAATGACATTCATTTCATCAAGTTGCTTCATTTTTTTAGAGACTTTTCTTAATTTTCCATAAAAAAGCTGTTCATCAACTTCATTGACAAGAACTCCTAAAGTATTCTTCTGATAATCTGTAATGCGTTCAAACTCTTGAGCATACTCCTCATAAAAAGCAACCATATCAGGCATATTCTTAGAAATGCTTTGTACCCTTCCTAAACGATACTGAATAGGTAAAGATTTTGTTGCATTCATTTTATTTTCAACTTCAACAATAAGTTTACGATATTTTCTTAAACGATAACTTCTTAAAAAGATCAAACAAATAACAAAAATAACTATTCCAACAACTATGAAAATCAAATTTCTTGTTCCAATTTGCTGAATCATTTGTTTCATCTGTTCCATAGTACCAAATCCTTTCTTTTCTGCTCTATATTTTAACATAAAATATGATGGATTTCATCAATTATCAAAATAAAATCAAAATTTCAAACAAAAATTTTTATGATCTATAATAAAGAAGAATACTGAATACAAAAAAAGGTATTAAACAACCTTTTAATAGTTGTAAAATACCTAAATTCGACCTTTGATTTACCCAAGTCTGTTATAATATTCAACGATAAGAGCTTCGTTAACTTCTTGATTTAACTCAGATCTTTCTGGTAAACGTACTAATTTACCTTCCATTTTTTCTGGATCAATTTCAACAAACCCAGGAACATGATTTTGAGAAGCTAAACTTGCTTTAATAATTTCTAAAGATTTTGATTTTTCTTTAACAGCAATAACATCTCCAACTTTTACATGACAAGATGGAATATCAGTTTTAATACCATTTAATAAAATGTGTCCATGATTAACTAATTGTCTTGCTTGTCTTCTTGTTGTTGCTAAACCTAATCTATAAACAACATTGTCTAATCTTGATTCTAATAAACAGAAAAAGTTGTAACCAGTGATTCCTTCCATTTTACTTGCTTTAAAGAAAGTATTACGGAATTGTTTTTCATTAACACCATACATATGTCTTACTTTTTGTTTTTCTGCTAATTGTAATCCATATTCAGTTGGTTTCTTTCTCTTTTGTCCATGTTGACCTGGTGCATAAGGTCTCTTTGCTAATTCTTTTCCAGTTTCTAATGTTGAAAACCCTAAACGTCTAGACTTTCTCCATTGTGGTCCTGTATAACGTGCCATTTCTTTTTTCCTCCTATTGTTTTATTTGGCATAAAACAATAACATTCATAGATCAAACAGTTTGTGTTTATAC
>CATOPA010000158.1 GCA_951801965.1 uncultured Erysipelotrichaceae bacterium
TCAGGATTGTTTGCCTACAGCCTTTTTATCAACAGTTATTGACTCTTGTTTAGAAAAAGGGTTAGATGTAACACGTGGTGGAGCAAAATATAATCTTTCAGGAATTCAGATGATTCAAGTTGCAAATCTAGCTGATTCTTTAGCAACCATTAAAGAACTTGTTTATGATGAAAAAATGATAACACAAAAAGAACTTCTCGAAGCATTACAAGCAGACTTTAAAGGTCATGAAGTAACTCAAACAATGCTTTTAAATAAAGTACCAAAATATGGGAATGATGTGAAGTGGGTTGATGATCTTGGCGCAAAATGGGCTGGATATTTTAGAGAAAGAATGAAAGATTATAAAAACTATCGTGGTGGTCCATATCATACAGGAATGTACACAGTCAGTGCCCATGTTCCAATGGGAGAAAATGTAGGAGCTTCTCCAGATGGTAGAAATGCCTTAACACCTTTGGCTGATGGGGGTATGTCACCTGTTTATGGCAGAGATATGGCAGGACCTACAGCAGTTTTAAAATCAGTGTCTCGCATGAAAGATTCCTACACGACAAATGGTGGTTTATTAAATATGAAATTCTTACCTGAATTCTTTAAGACAGATACAGGAATGATGAAATTTGAAAATTTCTTAAGAGCATTCGTAGATTTAAAAATCCCACATATTCAATTCAATGTTGTCAGACGTGAAGATTTATTAGATGCGAAAATTCATCCAGAACAACATAAATCATTAACAATTCGTGTGGCAGGATATACGGCTTACTTTGTAGAATTAGCTGGTAAATTACAAGATGAAATTATTGAGAGAACAGCATATGAAGACATCTAAAGCATTGGTATTTGATATCAAAAGGTTTGCTGTTCATGACGGCTACGGATTAAGAACAACAGTTTTCTTTAAAGGATGTCCATTGCGATGCAAATGGTGTCAAAATCCCGAAGGACTTTCACCACAAAGACAGCCAATTTACTTTAAAAATAATTGTATTCATTGTCAAAGATGTGAACAGTTTTCTCAAGAGGGGCAAATGATATATGAAAAGAATCGTCCTTATTTTTCTAAAGAATATAATGGGGATTTTGATAATTTGATAAAATATTGTCCTGCTAGTGCAATTCGTTACGATTGTGAAGAATATGATATAGAAACATTAATGGAAAAGATTAAAGAAGATCAAATCTTTTTTAGAGATGATGGTGGTGTGACTTTTTCAGGTGGAGAACCACTGATGCAAGGAGAGTTTTTATATGATATCTTAAAAGCATGTAAAGAAGAAGGAATAAATACTGCTATTGAAACAACAATGTATGGATCGTTTGATCTTATAAAAAAAATACTTCCATATTTGGATTTGATTTATATTGATTTAAAAGTCTTTGATGAAAAGAGACATGAAGAGCTTACAAATGTTTCATCAGAAATGATTAAAAAACACATTCAATATATTTTAGAAAGTGAACATAAAGACAAGGTGATCATCAGAACGCCATTGATACCAACAATGAGTGCAACTGATCAAAATATAAAAAGTATTGCATATTTTCTCGTTCATATTTACCCAGAAGTCAAATATGAGTTGTTGAATTATAACCCATTGGCTTCAGCAAAATATGAATTGGTTGATTTGGAATATGAATTAGATAAACAATTAAAAATGTTTAATCAAGAAGAAATGAATCATTTTTATCAAATCGTTTATCAGACAGGTTTAAAAAATTTAATAAAAGAATAGGAGAACAAGAAAATGGAATTTATTATTGACACAGTGAATTTAGAAGAAATTAAAGATGCATTAGATCATATGCCAATTGTAGGAGTAACAAGTAATCCTTCAATTGTAAAAGCAACAAGTCCTCAAAACTTTTTTGATCATATGAGAGAAATCAGAAAAATGATTGGAAAAGAAAGAAGTTTGCATATTCAAGTGATTTCAAAAGATTGTCAAACAATGGTTGATGAAGCACATAGAATCTTAAAAGAAATTGATGAAGAAGTTTATGTGAAGATTCCAGTATCTTATGAAGGAATCAAAGCTATTAAAATTTTGAAATCAGAAGGAGTTAATGTAACAGCAACTGCTGTTTATGACTTAATGCAAGCATATATGGCTTTAGCAGCTGGTGCTGATTATATTGCTCCATATGTTAATAGAATAGGTAACTTAGGTAGTAATCCAATGGATTTGATTGATGAGTTATCAAATCGTATTATTATGGATGGATATGATACAAAGATTATTGCTGCATCATTTAAAGGTGTACAACAAGTGAAAGATTCAATTAATCATGGGGCTCATTCAGTGACTGCGCCAGTCGCTGTATTAAAACAAATTTTTAGAAATCCAAATATTGAAAAAGCAGTAGATGATTTTAATGCTGATTGGTACTCAATTTATGGAGAAGGAAAAGGAATTTGTGATTTATAAAATTCATAATTCTTGAAAATAAAAAAGGAAGAAGTTTATCTATAATCTTTTAGATTATGAAAACTTCTTCTTTTTGTTATCTTAAATCAATTGAAAATGTTTCATTGCTTTATAAATGCCATCATTCTCCACTGTATCAGTGACATAACTTGCTATACTTTTCACATCTTCTTTTGCATTTCCCATTGCAACAGATAGTGGAACATGCATCAACATAGGAATATCATTTCCTCCATCACCAAAAGCCATGGTGTCCTCTAAACGAATATGATAATATTCTAAAAATTTATCAATACCATTTTGCTTTGTTCCACCGACAGGCGAAATATCACAAAAAAGAGGATGCCATCTTGCTGAAATACAATGAGGCATGATATGAAGAAGATCTTTTTCTTGTTCTTCATCAACAAAACACATGCATTGATAAATTTTATGATCCACAACATGAGAACAGTCTCCAGCAGGATGATCATCATTTAAGGTAATACTATGAATAAAATCAACACGTTCATCACGCATATTAAAATATTTTGTATGTTCTTCAGTAAATCCACAAGGAAATGGGTGTGTATGAAGATGGTTTAATAAAGCAGAAATATCTTGTTTTTGAATTGTATTCTCATAGATGATTTCTTTTTTATTATAACAATATTGTCCATTTAAAGTAATAAATCCGTCAATAGGAAGATCATTTAAAACATGCAAACCATCTGGACCTCTACCAGTTGCTACAAAAAGTTTAATTCCCTTATCATGCAGCTTGAAAAGTGCATCAATTGCAGATTGAGGAATCTGGTGTGTTTGAAAACTCAATAATGTTCCATCAATATCAAAGAATATAGCTTTTATCATTTTCATTCCTCCATTAAAATTATTATATCATGCACGAAAAATGAATTTCAACAAAACGTCTATCTTTTTTTTGGGATTTATTATAGAATATAACAATGGGGTGAGGATAATGAATGATATTCAACAATTAAGAACAACACAAAAAAGATATGACATATTAGAACAAATGAATATCAAAACATTAGATGATCTTATTGAACATTATCCATATCGTTATGAAATCATTGAAGAAACCTATCCAAATGAGCAAGACGATCATATTCTTATTGAAGGAAAAATCATTTCTCCAACAAAAATCTTTTTTAAAGGAAAAATGTCAAGGATGTCTTTTTCTATCGAAGATCGTTATCAGCATATTTATCAGGTCACTATTTTTAATAGACATTTTTTAAGACAATATTTAAAACTATCAACAATCATTACAGTTATTGGAAAGGCTCATCAAGACAAAATCACAGCGACTGATATTAAAATTAAACCATTAAATGAAATTAAAGGTATTCAGCCAGTTTATTC
>CATOPA010000159.1 GCA_951801965.1 uncultured Erysipelotrichaceae bacterium
TTTCTAAAGAAAGAAGAGTTGGTTCTTGAAAATATGTCATAGCATATTTATTAAATATATTAAAACCAGTTCCTATAATTCTTTTTTTATCATAAAATGCATGATATGAGCCATAGTCATTAACAAGAACATATTCTATGTTTTGATATATTCTTGAATTTTTCATTTCTAATATGTCTTCATCCTTGCAAATTCTAGCCATATATAAAACAAATTTTTTATGGTTGGTTTGACAAATTTGAAATGCTTTCTCTACATCTGAACAAAAAGGATAGTATATATAATCAATATTATATTTCAAGATAACGTTTAATTGATCAATTGTTGAAACTAATACATGAATTTCTTTGTCTTTATTTTGTGAAGAATAAATCAATTCAGGTATATCTCTTTTTTCCTTATCATGAATCTTTTGCCCTTTTAAATATAGAGATAATTCTTCTAGTAAACTGCGTCTCATTTCATTAAGAACTGAAATTGGTAAACTGATATTCTCATCTATTTCTAATTCAATATTGTTGATTACAAAAGGATTTTCTCCAACTTTTTTTAGTTGCTGACAAATTCGCTCTTTTGTTAAAGGGGTTTTTATGGCCTGATCAACATGACATTTTGAATAAATAGTTAATTCTTTTTGTTTACAAATTATCGTTAGAACTGCTTTTTGATTCATTTTAGCCATAAATTTTATATCTATAGGTGTTCTACGATATTCTTTTTGATATGTTTTTTGTAGATTATGAACAATAGTAGAATCTAGTGTTTTTCTTACATTTCCTTGAAAAACAGGATAGTCAAATTCTATTTCAACAGTATCTTTTTGATGGGCTTGAGAAACAAGCTTTCCTTGTAAATATATCTTATTAACAGGTCTTCCTTTATCAATATCTTCAAAAACAAGACTATCTCCTTGTGAAAGTGTACCATTTAATAAAATTTGAACACGCTTATTTTTTTTGAAATATTGAATAACTGTTCCTATAATAATTCCTTTGTTTCCAGAATAATCTCCAACTAATATATTTTTATCATGAAAAGCATACCCTAATGTGTAATCTCTATTAAACATAGCTCTCATATTTTCAATACTTTCACTCAAATCAATTTTCTTGGACTCAAGATGAGCATCGATAGCATTTCTATATGCTTTGACAACACTTGCGACATATTCTGGTTTTTTCATTCTCCCTTCAATTTTAAATGATGTTACGCCAGCATCAATCAAATCACCAACATGTTCAATTGTCATCAAATCTTTTGGTGATAAAAGAAAAGGAATATGTTTATCAAGTAAGGTTTGATCTCGTTTTAATTGATAGTGAAGGCGACATGGCTGAGCACACTGTCCTCTGTTTCCACTTCTTTTTCCAATAAAACTACTCATTAAACATTGTCCTGAATATGATATACATAAAGCACCATGTACAAAAACCTCAATATCCATAGTCGTTTGAGAGCATATATCTTTTATTTCTTCAATTGTATTTTCTCTTGCTAAAACAACTCTAGATGCTCCATGTTCTTCAAAATATTGCACTGCAAAGGAATTCATCACAGAAGCTTGTGTGCTCATATGTATTTCAAAATCTTCATAACGATGCTTAATAACATGAAAAAGTCCAATATCTTGAACGATGAGTGCATCAACTTGAATATCATATAAATAATCTAAGTATTGAATCAGTTCTTGAAATTCATCATCTTTATAAAGAATATTCACAGTCACATATATTTTTACAAAATGTAAATGAGCATATTCCACTGCCCATTTTAATTCATTAAGATCAAAATTTTTAGCATATGCTCGTGCATTAAAAAGTGTTCCACCTAAATAGATTGCATCTGCTCCATTTTGTATTGCAGCAATAAGTGACTCCTTATCTCCAGCAGGTGCTAATAACTCAATTTTTCTCATTTTTTTCTCCATCATATGAAGCAATTTTTGAAATCAAAGAATAACACATATTTGCAGAAGATAAACTTGCTTTCTTTAAGTATTCATCAAATTGAATATGATTTTCTCCCTTATTATAAATATCGCTTAATGAACGAGTAATAATAAATTTTGTATGAAAGACATGACAAACTTGTGCAATAGAAGCTGCTTCCATTTCTACACACATAACATCTGGAAAGTCATGACAAATTTTATCAAACTGATATTTTTGTGCAACAAATTGATCTCCAGAAGCAATCAGTCCAATGTGATAACTATTTTTTTGTTCTTTTAAAATATCTTCAACCATTGAAAGCAATAAATTATCAGGCTTAAAAAATAAAGGCATGCCTGGAATTTCACCAATTTCCCTTTGAAATGCAGTAACATCAACATCATGATGAACAACAGAAGAAGAAATCACAACATCTCCAACATTTTGTTCCTGTCTAACTCCACCAGCAGAACCAATATTAATAACATATTCAATATCATAATGTGTTAATAAAAGAGTTGCTGAAATTGCTGCATTCACTTTGCCTATTCCACCTTGCAATAAAATAACTTTCTCTCCACACATTGTTCCTTCATAAAATATATATCCATGATATTGATTCGTATTCACTATTTCTATTTTTTGTTTAAGTGCATCAACTTCTTCCTCCATAGCACCAATAATTCCAATCATACATCTTCCCCCTTTCTGCATACAAAAATAATACGTTCACATTCTTCTTTATAATCTTGAAAATCACTAAAAATTTGAACATCTCTAAAACCACTCTCATATAACCACTGACAATATTGATTGACTTCATAGGTTTTTTGATAATGATTTTCTTCAACAATTTCATTTTCAATTCTATCTTCTATATAAACATAATGATGAACAAATCCATCATCTATTAATTCAACATTCCATCGGAAAATAAAGTCATCATCTTCTTCATATTCATGATAGTCTTTTAAGATAACATTCATTTTATGTAAACTATCAATATCAAAAATAAAAGTTCCTTGAGATTTCAAGCTCTTAAAAGCATTCATAAAAGTAGATAAAATTTGTTGTTCCTCTAACAAATAATTTATTGAATCACATAGACATAAAACAAGATCAAACTGATATGAAGTAGAAAAACAACTCATATCAGTACATTGCAACATTAAATTAATATTTTCCTCAATTGCTTTTTGCTTTGTTACTTCCAACATATCACTTGATAAATCAGTTGCATAAACAGTCTTATCATTTTTAGCAAGACGAATAGCTATTTCTCCAGTACCACATCCTAATTCTAATACACTATCAAAACAAGCATGTTTTAAAATAAACTCATAATAGTCTTCATAAAATTGAGGCTCCATTAAACTATCATAATAATAGGCAAAAGTTTCATAACTCATTTTGCTAACATTCTTTCTACATTAATTCGAGGCATATCTCCCCATAATTTTTCTAAATTATAACTTTCTCTTTCAGCACCTTCAAAAATATGGCAAACAATATCTCCTAAGTCTATTAATAGCCATTTAGAATTTCTTAATCCTTCTATACTCTTTATATCATAGCCATTTTTCTCACATTCGTCTTTAATGTTTTGACAAATAGCCTGCATTAATCTTTCATTACTTGCTGTACATAAAACAAAAGTATCAAAAATAGGACTCGCATCTTTCATATCAATAGCAACAATAGCAGTTGCTAACTTATCATCCATTGCTTTCACTACACATTCTAATTTTGTCATTATTTTTCTCCTTTTCCTATAAAATAATCATAAAT
>CATOPA010000160.1 GCA_951801965.1 uncultured Erysipelotrichaceae bacterium
GTTCCAGGTCAAACATTAAAAGAATTAATTTATAAACGTGGAGCATTGCATTATGTAGAAGCTGTTGATGTTATGAAACAAGTTGTGAGTGCAACAGCAAAAGCCCATTCTATGGGAATTGTTCATAGAGATTTAAAACCACAAAATATTATGGTTACTGATAGTGGTGTTGTGAAAATAGGAGATTTTGGTATTGCATCTATTCAGTCTTTATCACAAGTGACTCAAACTGATACTATTATGGGTTCACTTCATTATTTAGCACCAGAAATCGCAAGAGGAGAAAAAGCCACAGTACAAAGTGATATTTATGCCTTAGGTATTGTTTTTTATGAATTATTAAGAGGAGAAGTGCCTTTTAATGGAGAATCTCCTGTCAATATTGCTTTAAAACATATGCGTGATGAAATTCCTTCAATAAGAGAATTTAATTCATCAATTCCTCA
This sequence comes from uncultured Erysipelotrichaceae bacterium, assembly GCA_951801965.1. Classification (GTDB taxonomy): domain Bacteria; phylum Bacillota_I; class Bacilli_A; order Erysipelotrichales; family Coprobacillaceae; genus CATOPA01. The sequence continues at coordinate 447 of CATOPA010000160.1, forward strand.
ATCTGTAGAAAACATTATTATTAAGTCAACTGCCAAAAATATTCATGATCGTTATGCAACTGCTCAAGAAATGTATGATGATTTAATGACTTGTTTGTCTAAGGAAAATGAAGAAAAAATTGAGTTTCATTACCAAGAAGAGAAAGAGAGTGCAACGATTATTGCTGATGATAAAAAGTTTTTTACACAACCAGTTGCTAAGGCTCCAGTTGTTGAAGAAAAGGAAGAATTGAAAAAGCCTCTTGATAAAAAAAGAATTGGAATTATTTCTGGATGTATTGCTGGAGCACTTATTGTTTTTATAGGTATATACTTTTTATTCTTAAAACCAGCTAATAATTTTCCTATGCCTAATGTTGTAGGAATGACACAAAATGAAGCAGAGGATATGTTGAAAGAAAAAGGACTAGAAATTGATCAGATTCATCAAGCATTGAGTGATCAAGAGGAAGGAATAGTTATTTCTTCAGATCCAACTGCACAATCTGCAGTAAAAAAGGGCGATAAAATCAATTTAACTGTCTCTTCTGGAAAATATATTATTATTGAAAACTATATTGGATTAGAATATGAAGATGTCTATTTGAAACTTTTTGCTATGGGTGTAAAGGTGGAAAAGAAAGAAGAAATTAGTGATGAGAAAAAAGGGATTATTATAGATCAGTCTCAGAAAGTAGATACAAAGCTTGATCCTAATGATGAAAATGTGACTATTACTTTAACTGTTTCAAAGGGATTTGAAGCAGAAGTTCCTAATGTTTTAGGTCTTGATATCAATAAAGCCAAAGACATTTTAAGTAAAGCAGGATTTTCAGTGACATTAAATGCTTTAACACCTCCAACAACAGCTCAAGAAATAAAAAATATGAAAGCTAATGTTGTTTTGAAACAATCTTTGGAGGCTTATACAACAGTTTATGAAAAGAATACATCTATTACTTTGGATTATTATACACATGTTCCTGAATTACCAGTAGAGCCTGAGGAACCAGATAATGATAATAATCCAGATCATTCACAAACAACACCAGAATAGGAAAGGAAATGTATGCCAACAGGAAGAATTGTAAAAGCATTAAGTGGATTTTATTATGTAGAAAATCAAGATTGCATTTATCAATGTCGAGCAAGAGGTCAGTTTAGAAAAAAGGATTTAAAACCTCTTGTGGGTGATATTGTTGAGTTTACTATTGAAAATAAGAATGAAGGATATATTCGTCAACTTTTTGAAAGAAAAAATACTTTAATAAGACCACCCATTTGTAATGTTGATCAAGCTTTACTTGTATTTTCAGCAAAGGAACCAGATTTGAATAAGCTTCTTTTAGACAGATTTTTAGCAATTATTGAAAATTTTCAAATCACTCCTTTGATTTGTATATCAAAAATGGATTTATGTGATGAAAATGAAATTAAAAAAATAATGTCTCCTTATGAAACTGCTGGATATCAAGTTTATTATATCAGTTCACGTTTTCATCAAGGTATTGAACCATTGAAGGAAATGTTCCATGATAAAATAACTGTAGTCACTGGACAAAGTGGTGTAGGGAAATCAAGTTTATTAAATGCTTTAGATATTCAATTAAACATTGATACCAATGAGATATCTAAGGCTTTAGGAAGAGGAAAACATACAACACGTCATGTAGAGTTATTGAAGTTATATGGTGGTTATGTGGCTGATACACCTGGATTTTCATCATTAGAATTAATGATGGAACCATTAGATATTGCTCATAGTTTTCATGATTTTCGTGAATTATCTTCAAAGTGTAAATTTAGAGGTTGCTTACATGATAGTGAGCCGAGCTGTGCTGTCAAACAAGCTGTAGACGATGGTATGATTTCTAAGGAAAGATATGAGCATTATTTAAGTTTTTTAAAGGAAACAAAATTATTAAAGGAGAAAAAATATGGTTAAAATTGCACCTTCACTTTTATCAGCAAATTTTGCGGATTTAAAAAAAGATATTCATTCTATAGAAATTGCTGGAGCTGATTGGATTCATTATGATGTTATGGATGGACATTTTGTTCCAAACATTTCTTTTGGATATAGTATTCTTAAGGATATTTCACAAGTGACTTCTATGTACTTGGATGTTCACCTTATGATTTCTGATCCTTGTAAATATGTTGACGAATTTATTCGTTCAAAGGCATCATTAATTACCTTTCATGTTGAAGCAATAGAAGATGAGACAAAGATAAGAGAACTTATTTCTCATATTCATAAAGCAAATATCCAAGTCGGTTTAAGTATTAAACCAGCCACACCAGTGAGTGCAATTGAAAAATATTTAGAAGATATTGATGTTGTTCTAGTGATGAGTGTTGAGCCTGGATTTGGAGGACAATCTTTTCAAGAACAAGCTATTGAAAAGATTCAAAAGCTTTCTTCCTTAAAAAATCAGTATCATTTCTTAATTGAAGTTGATGGCGGAATTAATCAGGAAACAGGAGATATATGTAAAAAAGCAGGTGCTGATGTTTTGGTTGCTGGAAGTTATATTTTCAACGCTGATAATCGTAAGAAAGTTATTGATTCTTTAAGATGAAAATTGGAATTTATTGTAGTATAGATGCTGGGAATGTTAGAAATAAAGACATTGATTATGTAGGTGTTGATCATGGTGTAACTCATTTGCTTCATCAAGGCATTAAGCCAATCATAGCAATAGGTGATATGGATTCTATTGAAGATAAAACTTTATTAGATGATTTAAAGCTTTTGACATTTTCTAGTGTCAAAGATGATACAGATACAGCATTAGCTATTTCATATGTTTTAGAACAAGGATATGATGAAATCGATCTCTATGGAGTCACTCAAAAAAGAGTAGATCATTTTTTAGCTGTGTTATGTCTTTTAGAAAAATATCAGGATATCAATATAATAATTTATGACCAGTATAATAAAATGAGAGTTCTAAAATCAGGAACTCATCGTATAAAAAAAGATGGTTATTATTATTTCTCATTATTTGCTTTTGATAAGAGTGTGGTCACTTTAAAAGAATGTCATTATCCTTTAGATAAATATGAGTTAAAAAGAAATGATCCTTTGTGTGTTTCTAATCAAATGAATCAAGATTTTGTTATTATAGAAAATACACAGCCAATTTTATTTATACAATCTCTTGAAAAATAGCTAGAAATAGCTATTT
>CATOPA010000161.1 GCA_951801965.1 uncultured Erysipelotrichaceae bacterium
CAGCGGTACTTCAATTAAAGATGTTGTGAAGTGGACAAAGAAATGTCGTGAAATATGTGGAGATGACTTGTTAATCTTTGCTGGAAAATGGGAAGATGGTGTCAGTGAAAAAGTTTTAGGAGATCCATTAGCTGATTATGATGCTAAAGAGATTATTAAGCAATTGATTGATGCGGGTGCTGATATCATTGATTTTCCTGCTCCTGGTTCAAGACATGGAATTACTGTTGAAATTATTAGAGAACTGATTGAATTTACTCATAGAAATGGTGCACTTGCAATGAGCTTTTTAAATAGTAATGTAGAAGCAGCAGATGTGGATACAATACGTCAAATAGCATTGATGATGAAACAAACTGGTTGTGATGTTCATGCTATTGGAGATGGTGGTTTTGGTGGCGGTACATGGCCAGAAAACATTTACCAAATGTCTGTGACTTTAAAAGGTAAAGCTTATACATGGGCACAAATGGCAACTCCAAGAAGATAATGAGAAAAGCATAAGGAAACTTGTGCTTTTTTACTTTTATCTGTTAAGTAAAAATACTTGACAGATAAAAATAATATGTTATTATATATAGGCAAATATAATGAATGGAGGAAATATTATGGCTGTTAAAATTAGATTAAAAAGAATGGGTGCAAAAAAATCACCATATTATAGAATTGTTGCTACAGATTCAAGAATGCCTAGAGATGGACGTTTTATTGAACAATTAGGGACTTATGATCCAAGACAAGATCCTGCAGTTGTGACAATTAAAGAAGAAGAAACTTTAAAATGGTTAAATAATGGTGCACAACCTTCTGATACAGTAAGAAATTTATTGAGTCAAAAAGGTATTATGAAAAAATTTGCTGAAGCTAAAGCAGCAAAGAAATAATCAGAGGTCTTATCATGGATTATGTAAAGACTTTGCAGGATATTGCACGAGAACTTGTTGTTAATAAAGATAAGTTAGAAGTTCGTCAAATGCCTTCTTTAGAAGAGGATACTCTTGTTTTATATGTGTATGCTGCTCAGGAAGATATTGCAAAACTTATTGGTAAAAAAGGTATGATGGCTAATTCTATTCGTCAATTGATGTCTGTTTGTGGACGTCTTAATGATAAAAAATTAGATATCAAATTTGAATCATACGGAGAATAGATGTGAATCACATCTATTTTTTTCTAGGAGGATATTATGGAATATGTAATTGTTGGTCAAATTGTAAATACTCATGGAATTAAAGGTGAATTGAAAGTAAAATCTTCAACGGATTTTATTGAAGAAAGATTTAAAAAAGGAAGTCATATCTATATTGGTGTCGATAATCAGAAAAAGGATATGAAAGTCTTATCTTATCGCATACATAAAGGACATGTTTTGCTCACTTTTCAGGGATATCAGGATATTAATATGGTAGAACAATATAAGGGATGTTATCTATATGCTGATAAGAATCTTGATTTATTGGATGATGGTGAATATTATATTGGTGATTTAATTGGATGTGAAGTTTATAATTATGGAGAATTCATCGGAATTGTTAAAGAAGTGAGATTATATGATCATCATGATGTTTTATCAGTAGAAGGTAAAGAAAAGATTTTAATTCCATATGTAGAAGCTTTTGTTAAGAATGAAGATATTGATCAAAAAAGAATAGATGTTGAATTGATTGAGGGATTTTATAATGAAGATTGATATTTTATCTTTATTTCCAGAGATGTTTGAAGGCTTTTTGAATACATCTATTATTAAAAGAGCAATAGATTCTTCTCTTGTTGAAGTTTGTGTTCATGACTTTAGAGAATTTTCTTTGAATAAACATAAAAAAGTAGATGACTATCCATATGGTGGTGGACAAGGAATGGTATTAATGTGTCAACCTATTATAGATTGTTTAAAAACACTAACTACAAAAGATTCTCTTGTCATTTTAATGTCTCCACAAGGAGAAGTTTTACAACAATCTTACAGTCAAAAATTATCTTTAGAAAAGCATTTGATTATCATCTGTGGTCATTATGAAGGCTTTGATGAACGTATCAGAGATTATGTGGATATAGAAATATCTATAGGTGATTATATTTTAACTGGTGGAGAACTGGCAAGCATGGTCGTGTGTGATTCAATTATTAGATTGCTAGAGGGAGCGATTAGGGAATCTTCACATGAAGATGATTCATTTAGTCAAGGTTTATTAGAATATCCACAATATACAAGACCTTATGAGTATGATGGAACAACTGTGCCTGATATATTGATAAGTGGTCATCATGAAAATATAAGAAAATGGCGTCTTCAGCAATCATTAAAGAAGACTTTGAGAAAAAGACCTGATTTAATTAAAAATAGGCAAATGACAGATGAAGAATTAAAAATGATTAAAGAAATTGAAAAAAATGATTGATTTTATGAATAGAAAATGATAGACTATTAAAGTCTTTGGACGCAGAGGTTCCGCTGATATATGATTATGAGCCTTGAAGAAAATATATGTAAAGGAGGAAGTCATATTATGAATATGCAATTGATTGATCAAATTACAAAGAAACAATTAAGAAATGACATCCCTGATTTTAAACCAGGAGATACATTAAAAGTTTATGTACAAATTAAAGAAGGAGACAAAACACGTGTTCAGTTATTTGAAGGTGTTTGTATCGCAAGAAAAGGAAAAGGAATTTCTGAATCATTTACTGTAAGAAAAATTTCTTATCAAGTTGGTGTGGAAAGAACTTTCCCAATTCATTCTCCAATCATTGATAGAATTGAAGTAGCTAAAATCGGTAAAGTACGTAGAGCTAAGTTACATTACTTACGTGGATTATCAGGAAAAGCTGCTAGAATTAAAGAAATTCGTAAATAAAAGTATGGGATTCCATACTTTTTTTTCTTAATTATTTGATGTATAATAGACATTGGTGATATTTATGAAAGAAAATAAAAAATATCTTATTTCATTTTTAGAAATGATGTTTATGATTGCTATCATTATTTGCATTTTTAAATTTATTGTTATTCCAGTCAAAATAGAAGGAAATTCAATGGAAAGCACTTTGCATAACGAAAGTGTTGCATTGATTAATAAAATTGGTGTAAAAGAAGAAAATATTCATAGATTTGATGTTGTTGTTGTGTATAGTGATACTTTGAATGAAAAGATTATCAAACGTGTTATTGGAATGCCAGGAGATCATATTGAATTTAAGAATGATGTTTTATATATAAATGGAAGAATGACACAACAGGATTTTTTAGATAAAAACTTTATAATAGAATCAAAAATTTTATATAATGCTTCACAGTTTACTGAAGACTTTTCAGCAGATGTTGGGGAGGGACAATATTTTGTTATGGGTGATAATCGTTTGCGCTCAACTGATTCAAGAGTTTTAGGAACTTTTTCTATTGATGATATTATTGGAACAGAAGGTATTGTTATCTTTCCATTTAATCAGATTCAGATTATAGGATAGAGG
>CATOPA010000162.1 GCA_951801965.1 uncultured Erysipelotrichaceae bacterium
CTATGACATTGATGGCTTTGTGTGTTTTACCTGTATCTATGTTCTTTATGTCATTTATTATGAAAAGAACACAAAAATATTTTGCAAGGCAACAATCAAGTTTAGGAAATGTAAATGGTCATATAGAAGAAATGTATGGGGCGCATCAAGTTGTAAAAGCATTTAATGGAGAAGAAGCATCAGTTTTACAGTTTGAAGAATATAATAATGAATTGTATTCATCTGCTTGGAAATCACAATTCTTTTCAGGACTTATGCAGCCATTAACTGGTTTTATTGGAAATATAGGATATGTTGGAGTTTGTTTATTAGGAGGATTTTTAGCAACTCAACAGGCTATTTCTATTGGTGATATTCAGGCTTTTATTCAATATGTGAGACAGTTTAATCAACCTATTACACAGTTTGCTCAAATTATGAACCAGCTTCAATCAACTGCCGCAGCAGCTGAGCGTGTCTTTGAATTTTTAGATGAACAAGAGCTGATAGAAGACAAATCTTCTATCACAAAGCAACAGTTAGAAGATGTTCATGGAAGTGTGACATTTAATCATGTTCGTTTTGGATATAATAAAGATCATACAATTATTCATGATTTTTCTATGCATGTTCATGCAGGACAAAGTGTTGCGATTGTTGGACCAACTGGGGCTGGAAAGACAACAATTGTCAAGCTTTTGATGAGATTTTATGAATTAGATAGTGGAAATATTATGATAGATGGTTATCCAATTACTGATTTTCATCGTCATGATTTAAGAAGTTTGTTTGGAATGGTTTTACAAGATACATGGCTATTTGGTGGAACAATTAGAGAAAATTTGAAATATGGAAAATTAGATGCAACTGATGAAGAAATGGAAAAAGCTTGTGAATTAGCTTATGCTGACCATTTCATTCATACATTAGAAGATGGGTATGATACAGTTATTAATGAAGAATCAAATAATATTTCTCAAGGTCAAAAGCAGTTGTTGACAATTGCAAGAGCATTTTTAGCTGATCCTAAAATTTTAATTCTTGATGAGGCAACATCTTCTGTTGATACAAGAACAGAAGCATTGATTCAAAAAGGAATGGATAAATTGATGGAAGGAAGAACATGCTTTATTATTGCTCACCGTTTGTCTACAATTAAGGATGCAAATACAATCATTGTTATGAAAGATGGAGATATTGTTGAATTAGGAAATCATGATTCTTTACTTGAAAAGAATGGTTTCTATGCTGAATTATATCGTTCACAATTTGAATCAAGTCAACAAGAGGGATAAAATCCCTCTTTTATACAAATAGGAGATGAAAATATGTCAATATATGAATGTCATGATCCAAATTTGTTAAAGAAATTATTTAAGAATGAAAGTGAAACTATGATTTTATCTTATCTACAAGGATGCGAAGGGAGAGCTTATGTGGATCATAGGCTTTATCCTCAAAGTGCTCAAATTATTGTTGGTGATTTTTGTTTTTTTGGTGGTATTGTTCATGATGAACTTCTCCTTAATGCCTGTGATAACCTTATCCTTGTACCTCAAGATGAAAGCTGGGCTAGACGTATAGAAAATTTATATAAAGAAAAAGTTCATAAAAGAATAAGATATGCTTTGTTGAAGAAAAAGAATAGCTTTCATCAAATACAATATAAGGATATCATTGATTCTTTACCACAGCCTTATCATATGAAAAAAATTGATATATCAGATTATTATGAATTACTATCTCATCAATGGTCAAAAGATCTTTGTCTCCATTTTGAAAATGAACAAGATTATTTTCAACATGGATTTGGCTTTGTGATTGTTTATGATAATGAGATTGTGGCAGGAGTTTCTTCTTATACATATTATCATAGTGGGATAGAAATAGAGATTGATACAAGAGAGGATCATCGTCAAAAAGGTTTGGCAAAATGCCTTGGTGCACAAATGATTTTAGAATGTTTGAATAGAAATATTTATCCTAGCTGGGATGCTCATAATCCTGTTTCATTACATCTTTCTTTGCAATTAGGATATCATTTTGATAGAGAATATGAAGTTTATGAATTTGTTTCATAAAACTCTTTTCTCTATTTTTTATAAAAAATAGAAAGATAATTTGATTTTTATTGTTTATATGAGATGATTTATTGAAAAATATAAAATTAATTTGTATAATAAAAGAAAGTTAAGACTAAGGAGGAAAGAGAAATGAAAAAAGTTGTCAAAACTGATAAAGCGCCAGGAGCAATAGGTCCATATAGTCAAGGAATTGATTTAGGAAATATGATTTTCTTTTCTGGGCAGATTCCATTAAATCCTCAAACTGGTGAAATGCCTGATGGAATTGAAGCTCAGGCAAGACAAGCCTTGGATAATGTTAAGGGATTATTGGAAAGTCAGGGCTTAGATTTTTCTCATGTTGTAAAAACAACAGTATTTCTTGATAATATGGAAGATTTTAATGTTGTTAATGGTATTTATGCAGAATATTTTGTAGAACCATATCCTGCAAGAAGTGCTGTAGAGGTAGCAAAGTTACCAAAAGGTGCCTTGATTGAAGTTGAAGTTATCGCTGTTAAGTCATAGTGTTGTTTTATTAATAGAGCATTTTGAAAGATATGCTAGATTTTATTATTCTGATGGTCATTATGAAATTCAAACTGATCATTTGAAGGAATATATTTATAGAAAAAAAGGAATATCTGGATATAAAAATCCAATTCAAATTCAAAATGTTCTTTTATTTCCAACAGTTAATCAAAAATATCAGGAATGCCAATGGTTGAATTTGGACTATTTAGAGGAAAAAGATGCAGTTTATACAGAATTGTTAACAGAAAAAAATCTTTTGTTGAAATGCAGAACAATGTATTTAAGGAATAAGGAAAAAAGATTTTTGGAAGGAACATAATGAATGAATATGAAAAGAAGCTGAGTCAGCTTCTTTTTAATTAAAAAAATAGTGTGGGATTTTATACTATAAAAAGTGCTTTGGACTATCATTGATTCGCTGATGAATCTTTTTATGGAAGAAATATTGAATTATTTTTGAAAGTTTTCTATCAATATTATATAAGCATAATTTTGAAAAATATGCTGTTTCTTAGCGTTTTTTATGGAAAAACACTTAACAAATTCCAATTTCTTTTATATACTTATTATTGAGATATATTATTATAAATGAATATATGGTAACTTATGATAAATGAAATGAGGTGGAAAATATGAAAAAGAAGATTTTTTTAACTTTTTTAATGATTTCAATGATATTCAGTCTTGTGACATCATTTCCTTTTGGACTCACAAAAACTGTTTCATCAAAAGATAATAAAACAGGGGCAGAGGAGTATGTACCTCCAGTTCAAGAAGAAGGTAAAATCAACTTAAATGGATTTTATACAGTTGGAAATGATGGTGCATTAATGGCGAACT
>CATOPA010000163.1 GCA_951801965.1 uncultured Erysipelotrichaceae bacterium
GAATTCAATTGGCTAATGATGGTGTTGTTGTTGTTGGATTAACAATTTCAAAAGAAACGAAAGAAATTGTTGCTCAAACTGATTGTCAAACAAGAGGATTTGTTTATTTAAAGGATTCTGAATATGTCATCAAAAAAGTTATTGAGATTTGTGAAAAGGTTGTAGAACAATTAAAAGATAATCCTGATATGGATATTGCAGATATTCGCTCTATGATGAAAGAACAATCTATGAAATATATTATAAAAGAAACGGGAAAAAGGCCTGTTTTTATTGGAGTGGTTATTGAGATATAAGCAAGAGAAATCTTGCTTCTTTTCAATAATGATATAATTTGTTATAATAAGAAATTGAAAGAAGGTGAAGATTGTGGCAAAAACAAAACGTTCTAAGAAGTCAAAAGAACAGTTGATAGAAGAAAAGTTAAGATTACGCATTGAAGTTGCACTTGTTTTATTTATTATTGTTATTGCTGCACTTCGTTTGGGGTTTATTGGAAATGGTATTCATAAGGCTTGTGCTTTTTTAGTAGGAAATCTGTATGGGGTTGTTTATGCTTTGCTTATGTGTTTGTGTGTTTATATTATTTATACAGCAAAATTTCCTCGTTTTAATGGTCCAGAAGCTATAGGATTATATTTTATCTTTATTGGTGGATTAGTTTTAGCAACTATACCTTCTGATCCAAAGATTAGAGGAATGGGTGTTATTAATACATATTTACAAGCTGGTGTTTTTCATAAAGGTGGTTTTTTTGGATATGTTTTATATGGTTTTTTAAGTACTTTGTTTGATCAATTGGGAACATTGATATTGGCAATTATTATTGTTATTATTGGTTGTATTTTGTTGTTTAGTAAAATGTATTTTAAACATCAAGCACAAAATAAAAAGGAAAAGAAAAAGAAAGAATCTGTTGATGATCCCCAAATACAAACAATTGTATTAAAGAAAAAATCACATTTTTTTGATTTTTTTAATAAGAATGATGATATCATATTATTTCCTGATGAGGCCTTTGATGATCCTGTAGAAGAGCCTATTGCTCCTAAAATTTCTAAAGCTTTTGAGTTTGATGAAGAGCCTATAATAGAAGAACCTATAGTAGAAATGAAGGAAGAAAAACCAAAGAAGAAAAAGGCAGTTGAACTTATAAAAAAAGAAGAACAAAAAATTGAAGAGGAATCACATGTTGAGATACTTCCAACACCTACAAAAGTATCATCGACGTATCAATTACCGCCACTTTCCTTGTTATCTACTCAATCTACAAATAATGCTTCTAAGGAAAGAAACTCAGCAAATAAAAATGCTGTAAGGTTAACAGGAGTTTTAAAGCAGTTTGGAGTCAATGCAACTGTTGAAAATGCATATATTGGACCAACGATTACCAAATATGAGTTAAAATTAGAAGTAGGTACAAGGGTTAATAAAATTTTACAATTACAAGACGATATTAAGCTCGCTCTTGCTACTGCAGATATACGTATCGAAGCACCTATTCCTGGTAAACCTTATGTAGGAATAGAAGTTCCTAATCAGAGTGCTTCTATGGTAGGATTTAAAGATGTTTTTAAAAGTTTATTAAATGAACAAAAATTATCAGATAATAAACTTGTTGTTGCATTAGGAAAGGATGTCTCTGGTTTACCAGTTTATGCTCAACTAGATAAGATGCCACATCTTCTTATTGCTGGAGCAACTGGTTCAGGAAAATCAGTTTGTGTAAATACAATTATTACATCTCTTTTGATGCGTGCAAGACCAGATGAAGTGAAGTTGATATTAGTGGATCCTAAAAAAGTAGAATTGTCAGTATACAATGGTGTTCCTCATTTACTGACGCCAGTTGTTACTGATCCAAAGAAGGCTGCTGCTGTTTTACATCAGGTTGTTGCTGAAATGGAAAGAAGATATGATTTATTTGCTAGTGTAAATGCAAGAAACATAAAAGGGTATAATGAATTTGTTGAAATGGATAATGCTAATAAAGAGGAAAGTGAAAAGAAAGAACTTTTATCTTATCATGTTGTTATATTAGATGAGGTTGCAGATTTGATGATGGTGGCAAGTAAAGATGTCGAAGATTGTATCATGCGTATATCACAAATGGCACGTGCTGCAGGGATTCATTTGATTGTGGCAACGCAAAGACCATCTACTGATATTATTACAGGTGTTATTAAAGCTAATATTCCTTCAAGAATTGCATTTGCTGTTTCATCTAGTATTGATTCAAGAACAATTTTAGATACAACTGGTGCTGAAAAACTTTTAGGAAAAGGAGATATGCTTTTTTCACCTATGGGGTCATCTTCACCGACACGTGTACAAGGTTGCTTTGTTTCAGACGAGGAAGTTGCATCAATCGTTCATTATGTTTCTCAACAGCAAGAGGCTATTTATGATGATAAATATGTGAATGCTAAGGCAGTTAGCTCATCTTCTGCTCATGGCGAAGATTATAGTGGTGATGATGAAGAATATGAAATGTGTAGAGAATTTGTTATCCAAGCTCAAAAAGCAAGTACTTCATTATTACAAAGAAAATTTAGAATTGGTTATAATAAGGCTGCTCGTATTATTGATCGTTTAGAGGAAGATGGTGTTATTGGACCTCAACTTGGTAGTAAACCTAGAGAAGTTTTTATTCGTCAATACAATGAAGAAGATTTATAGATAGCAAATAAAAAATGCTATCTTTTTTATTGTTTTATTTTGTAGAGAAATGTGTATAATAGAGATGAAAAGGAGAAAACTATGGAAACAGTTTATCAAATGAAGGGATATACATTACATTTGGTCCCAACAAAAAAATTTAAAACAACAACAATTTCTTTAAGATTACAGAATTCTTTAAAAAAAGAAACAACAACATTAAGAACACTTTTAACTTTTGTTATGGTTGCTGCAACTCGGAAATATCCATCATCAAAAGATTTAACAAGATATTTGGAAGAAAATTATGGATCTAGATTATCAGCCAATATATCTACCAAAGGAAAATCACAAATCATTAATATTCATATGAGTTTTGTAAATGATCATTTTCTTTTAAATCAAGATAAAAAGACATCATTGGTGAAAGTTTTTTTGCCATTATTTTTCCTCCGTAATTGTGCCAAATAGTGATGCAGATTGTGATGCAGTAATCAAAACATTTTTAAATGTACCGATTAATGATTTGTCACCGCAAAAAGTAACCAATCTTCCGCAATCTGTTCTGCCACAAAGATTACCATTTTCTTTAGTGTCTTCTACTAATACTCTATAAACATTGCCTTCATAAGTTCTGCTAAGTTTCTTTGTTATTTCGTTTTGTGCTTTAATTAACTTTTGTATTCTTTTTGATTTTATCTCGTATGGAATTTGTTCCATCGTGCTTGCAGGAGTACCTTTTCTTGG
>CATOPA010000164.1 GCA_951801965.1 uncultured Erysipelotrichaceae bacterium
GGCTATTGATTCTTTAAATCTTTCTATGGCATTAGGATTAACATTGTTTCATTTTTCTAAAGATTATTTTGAAAATCAAAAAATATTACGTTAACTTAAAGGTTTCCCTTTAAGTTTTTTATATAATATCATTGACATTACTTAGTCGACTAAGTATAATACTTTTATTCATCAAGTAAGAGGGTAAAGATATGTATAAAAAATTAACAAATGTTATTAATGAATTGAAACAACTGCATAAGTTGCATATTCAGTTAATGATTAAGCATTGCCAAGGATTAACACCTGAACAAGGAAAGCTTCTTTTTTTTATTCGACAGCATAAAATGAGTCAAAGAGAACTTGCTAAGGCGTTTTCTATTACTGAAGCAACTTTATCAGTAAGAATTAAAAGGTTGTTAGAGGCTGGTCTTATAGAAAAAACAAATGATCAGGCTGATAAGAGAGTTTGTACAATTGGCTTATCACAAAAAGGAGATAAGCTATTAAATGAGATGGAAGAGTATATTGAACATTATCAAAAAGTCATTTGTAGAGATATGACTTGTGAAGAATATGAAACAGTTATTGCGATTATTCATAAGATAGAAAAGAACTTAAAGGAGGAACTTGAATGTTAAAATTACGTCGATTTGCATATAAGTTTTGGTTACCCATTCTTTTATGTATTGGTTTTGTATTTATTCAGTCACAATCTGAGTTAGCTTTACCAGATTATATGAGTCAAATAGTGACAAATGGGATTCAGTCTGGGGGCTTTGAAGGACCTGTTTCAGAAGTTTTTAGTGCTGAAACATTTGATCATTTGATGATTTTTGTGAATGAAAAGGATAAGGAAATCATAACTCAAAGTTATGATTTCACAAGTTATGAAGATTTAGCTGAAAAGACAAAGAAAGATTTTCCAAACTTAAAAGATGCCTATCTTTTAAAGGATATTTCTCATAAAGAAAAAGAGGAATTGGAAAGTATATTAATGAAGCCAATGCTGATGGTTTCACGTCTTGAAACAATGGATTCTTCATCACAAGAATTTCAAGAGAATTTTCCTAAGTTACCTGATGGTATGGATATTTATCAGGTTTTTGCAATGATGGATGACAATACTAAACAACAAATGATGTCTAGTATTGATGAACAAATCAATACTATGGGAGAATCAACACTGATGATTGCATCTGGAAATGGTGTAAAAAGTGAATATATAAAATTGGGAGCAGATGTTAATCAAGTCCAATCTGATTATATTTTATCATCTGGTCTTAAGATGTTGCTGATTGCTTTATTAGGAACAGTTGCTGCTATGAGTTCAGCTTATCTTTCATCACGTGTTGGATCAGGAGTGGCTAGAGATTTAAGAAAGGCTGTTTTTCAAAAAGTTGAAAGTTTTTCTCACACAGAATTTAATAAATTTTCAACAGCTTCTTTAATTACACGTACAACAAATGATATTACACAAGTTCAAATGTTAATGATTATGTTGTTAAGAATTGTTTTATTTGCGCCAATGATGGGGATAGGTGCTTTAATAAAAGCATTAACACATTCAACATCTATGACATGGATCATTATGATGATTTTAATTGTTATTTTAGTTGTTCTGATCATTTTGATAAAAGTTGTTTTACCAAAATTTAAAATTATACAATCTTTGATTGATAGATTAAATTTAACAATGCGTGAAAATTTATCAGGTGTCTTGGTCATTCGTGCATTTGGAAATGAGAAACATAGTGAGGAACGTTTTGATAAAGCGAATGATGATTTAACAAAGGTGAATTTGTTTGTCAATAGAGCTATGGCAACATTGATGCCAATATTAATGTTTATTATGAATATTGCGACTGTCCTTGTTGTATGGGTAGGAGCACAACAATTAGATTTAGGAAATATTGCTATTGGAGAAATGCTTGCTTTTATTCAATATGCAATGCATATTATTATGTCATTCTTATTTATTGCTATGATTTTTGTGATGATTCCTCGAGCAAGTGTTGCTGCTGAGCGTATTCATGAAGTTTTATCAACAGATGTTATGATTAAAGATCCTGATGTTCCTTTGCCTTTTGATAAAGAACAAAAAGGATTAGTAGAGTTTAAAGATGTTTCTTTTAAATATCCTGGAGCACACTTAGCTGTCTTAAGCCATATTAGCTTTACAGCTTTACCAGGACAGACAACGGCATTTATTGGTTCAACAGGTTCTGGAAAATCAACATTGATTCATTTGATACCTCGTTTCTTTGATGTCAGTGAGGGTGAAGTTCTTGTTGATGGAGTCAATGTCAAAGATGTGAAACAACATGATTTAAGGGAATTGATTGGACTTGTTCCACAAAAAGGTGTTTTATTCTCAGGAACAATTCGTTCAAATCTTGAATATGGTGTCAATGATGTCACAGATGATCAATTACAAGAAGCTATTCGTATTGCTCAAGCTCAGGAGTTTGTAGAATCTAAACCTAAAGGAATGGAAGAAGAGATTTCACAGGGTGGAACAAATGTTTCTGGTGGTCAAAAGCAACGTTTAGCTATCGCAAGAGCTCTTGTAAAAAATCCTGAAATTCTTATTTTTGATGATAGTTTTTCGGCTTTAGATTTTAAGACAGATGCTGTTTTAAGAAAAGAATTGAGTCAATTGACACAAAAAAATCATCATACTGTTTTCATTGTTGGACAAAGAATTGCTTCAATTATGGATGCTGATCAAATTATCGTTTTGGATAAAGGAGAAATCGTAGGAAAAGGAACACATGAAGAGCTTATGAAAAACTGTCAAGTTTATCAAGAAATTGCTTATTCTCAATTATCAAAGGAGGAATTAGACAATGCCTAGAGGAATGGGACATGGAAAACACATGAATGAAAAGGCAAAGGATTTTAAAGGAACAATTCAAAAATTATTTGTTTATTTAAAACCTTATTATGCTCAATTTGCTATTGTCATGTTATTTGCTGGTGGCTCTACAGTTTTTTCAATTTTTGGACCAAAGATTTTAGCGAAAGCAACAGATCAGTTAAGTGAAGGTATTGTTGCAAAGGTTTCACATACTGGTGGTATAGATTTTCATTCAATTGCAGAAATTTTGATTTTTTTAGCTTGTATTTATTTGTTAAGTGCGTTTTTTAACTATATTCAAGGATTTATCACATCAGGTATATCACAAAGAATAGCTTATGATTTTAGAAAAGCTATCTCACAAAAAATGGATAGATTACCACTTCTTTATTTTGATAAGCATTCTAGTGGAGATATTTTATCTCGTGTCACAAATGATGTTGATTTGATTGCTCAATCCCTTAATCAAAGTATTACACAGACAGTTACTTCAATAGTAAGTATTATTGGTGTTTTTATCATGATGATAACAATCAGTGTTCCTA
>CATOPA010000165.1 GCA_951801965.1 uncultured Erysipelotrichaceae bacterium
CCTTTCTGGTGGCTGTCAGGCATCATAAGTGTAAGACTAAAAGCAACTTTATGTAAGTGGAAAATGGTGAAAGACTAAAATCCACTTCGCTGCCTTCAAAGTGGAAATAAACTTTTCACTTCAGGTATGTCGATTAAGGTGAAAAAAGTAAAAAAAGTCGTTGACATATATTAGGTGCTATGGTATTATTATTGAGCATTCGATGAAATGGGCCTGTAGCTCAGTTGGTTAGAGCGCACCCCTGATAAGGGTGAGGTCGCTGGTTCAAATCCATTCAGGCCCACCATCGAATTTCATATACATGGGCTGTTAGCTCAGCTGGGAGAGCACCTGTTTTGCACGCAGGGGGTCAGCGGTTCGATCCCGCTACGGTCCACCATAGTTATTGAAATCGAACTATCTTATTTAATCCCATAAATAAGGTAGTTCGTTTTTGTTTATGATCGAACTGATCACGATCTGATTCGGTTATTCAAGCGATAAAATAATTATCTTATATCTGATTTTCTTCTCTGATCTTTGATAATTAGTAGCTTGAATAGTTGGAATATATAATAATAAATAGGTGGCATTAACCTTGAAAATATATATAGGAATCATTCTCATAGCTCAATAGCCTTATGTTCCTGTTACTCCTATACTTCTATAAGGAGAGTGGAACGCTCCACGTCAGCGCTATCGGTGGGGCGGGTAAATGTGGAATATAAGAGGAGAAAGGAGAAGATAAAAAATCATAATTAATAAACTGGTGATTACAATCAATCATTAATCGTTAAAAATAATAAGGCAACTCCTTTATGATTGATTGTTGTAATTAGTTGCATCAAGTGCTTTGAAGAAAGCACTTTTTTAATAGAAAGAGAGAACATACAACATGAAAACTATTGAAATCAGCATGGACGCGTATATTGAAGCCTTGGAATTAAGAAAAGACTACATCGAAAAGTTTTATAACTGGGTGATTCCTGATTGCATTTGGGATTATGCAAAAGAAATCATCAAAAAAAACCGGAATCAATTCAGAACATTCCGAGCCATCATATATTGTTGATAACATCGCTATTAATGGTGATTATGGTAGCTTTGATGATTATAAAGAGGAAAACGAAAGCGATAAAGATTTCATTGATAGAATCAAGGATGAAGCTATAGCGATCTTTGAAGAAGAAAGATATATTATAATGAATTTATAAGGTTTGAGATATATTAATTGTGAATATTTGCAAAAGGCACTTAAAAAAAAGAGTGCCTTTTTTAAACAGAAAGAGAGGAAAGCAACAATGCAAACAAAATATTTGAAAATGTCGTTTGAGGAATTTCTTCGTGTTAACGGTAGGGCGATTTGTTTAAAGGAAAATTTATTCAAGGACTTACGAAATCATTCAGTTCCATTGTTACTCTGTTTGTTCCCGGATTTACCTGATGAATTCGGCTTTTATCGTGATTTTGATGATTTGACAGTCAAAATAGGTATTGTGAAAAAGGAAAAAAATATTATTGTTCCGGAGGCTTCATGGGAATTATGGAAACCACTCGGCAATAATTACTTGGAATACAGTTTCAAGACTTATATGAGTAATAAAGAAACAATCAATGAATGTCTTTTTAATCCAGCAACGGAATTATTCAACCAAATGAAAGAATATTATACTGTACATTTTGGACAAGATATTATAATTAAACCCTTTGAGTAAAGAGAAATAAGGGGTTTGCTATATAGCAAGAAAGAAAGGAGAACAGAAAATGAAGAAATATTTTAAGGTGAATAAAACAGTTGATAAAGTACTTGATAAAGTACTTGATGTACTTGAATTGGTGATATACATTCTTATTTTTATAACATTGATGATTCTGTTGGTCTTAGCTGGCATATATTTGTTAATGCCAAATGATTATATAAATGGTGTGATTACGGCATTAGTTATAGTAATTCCGGCAACACTCTATTATGGTGGGTTACTATATAGATGGGACATAGTAGAATATGAAGAACCCTATGAGCCATCGCGTATGATTGGTAAATATTTTACCTTTGATGGGAAGCGATATCAAATATATCAATATGTATGTAACGGACAGGATGATGAATCTTGTTTTTTTAAGTGCCGATTAGTAGACGTTGACGAATGTATCATATGGCATGAGGAAGAATTGAAGAAAGCTATTGCCGTCAATGATGTAGAGGTGGAAGAATGAACACGATCGGACAAAGGATGAAATTTATCATCAATCAAAGAAATTTGAATAATTCAGAAGTGGCGAAAATGCTGGAAACCTCTACTAATAATGTATATCGCTATTGCAACGATATAAGAACACCATCAAACGAGTTTTTATATCAGTTCTCAAAGGAATTGGATGTAAACTTTGAATGGCTCATGTTTGGTGTCAATTATGGCAATCTTAAACTTGTATACGACATGATACCACGCAAAGCTGACTTCATTCAATTTCTGAAAACATATCAGAAAGAAAATATTGACTTTCTGCAAGGAAAAACAGAATACAAAGAACCTATGATCATGAAATCATTTAGGATCGGTATTTTGAAAACCTCAAGAAAGACAATGCGTAAATTAATGATACAAGGCTACTATGAATTAGGTCTTGAAATTTAAACATCTGGGTTATGCTTTATCCCTTGATTACATCATAAAAAAGCATTTTTTAAATGGAAAGGTTGTGAAAAGAAATGAAGTATTTCAGTGGCTTTCCGTAAAATACAATGGCTTTTATAAGCCATAAAACGGAAACTAAGAAATAAAACAAAAACACATAAGTTATGCTTAAACTTCTAAAAAGCACTATAAAAACAGTAAAGGAGAACATAAAAAATGGCTGAAAAAATTAAAAAGAATATTATTACTTTGGGAAGGTCCTCATACATGAGTGATTTAGGACGATTGGAAGTGCGCAGTGTTGGCAAACCATACACTTATGAGGTTACCGTAGAGGGTGTAAAGCAAAAGGTCACGGGCACGAAAATTAAGGTGTTGAATGAAGAAAAAGACGAATTCTTGACGGTGTCCGTACTTCGAGAAGTGAAACCGGATGAATTCAAGCGCGGCGATGTGGTGGACTTTATCAATTTCTCTATCACAATCGAAGCAGCAGCGCGCAATGGTTACGATCGTCAGCCCGCTACCGGATGGCTTGAGTTAGGATATAAAGCTGATGAGATTATGAAAATTGATGACAATGGTAATTTTGTTGAAAATAAGAACAACAAAAAAGACCAAAAAGATCAAGGTAAATGATTTGCCACTAAGGAGAGATAAAAAAAACTTCTCTCCTTTTTTGATCCAATTAAATTATGT
>CATOPA010000166.1 GCA_951801965.1 uncultured Erysipelotrichaceae bacterium
TTATTCTTCCTCCAAATCCATCATTTTCTTTATTCTTAAATCATGTCTTCCACCTTCATAATCACTATGAAGCCATGCATTTAATATTTCAATAGCTAATCCTTCTCCTACAACTCTTTGTCCCATAGCTAACATATTTGTATCATTATGAGCTCTTGTCGCCTTTGCACTAAAAACATCATGAACCAATGCACAACGGATACCTTTCACTTTATTACAAGTGATTGAAACACCTATCCCTGTCCCACAAACAACAACACCTTTATCACATTCTTTGGATGCAACTGCTTTGGCAGCTTTTGAAGCAAAATCTGGATAGTCACAACTTTCTTCATTATAAGTTCCAAAGTCAATAACTTCATATCCTTGATTGACCATTTCTTTCATTAATACATTTTTTAAACGATATCCACCATGATCACATGCTACAGCAATTTTCATTTCAAGACCTCCTCTATATCTTTTTTTGTTATTTTACCTTCTCTTAATATTTTTATATTCTCTTGACTCACATCAACAACAGTACTTGCAATAGAATCATTTGTCTTTCCATCAACAATCAAATCAATACGTCCATCTAGTTGTTCTAAAACTTCTTTTGTTGTTGTTGTATTTGGATGATTTGATAAATTCGCACTTGTCACAAGCATTGGACCAACTTTTTTTAATAACGTTAATACATATTCATTATCTGGTATACGTATTCCTATTGTTTCCTTACCATTTGTCATCACTGGATCAACACATTCTTTTTTCTTAAAAACAAGTGTCATCATCCCAGGCATAAAGTGTTCAATAAGTATATTAGCTTGAGTATGAATATAAGCATATTTCTCAATTTCTTTTTTATCAGCTACCATTAATGTAATTGCCTTAGAATAATCTCTATTTTTGGCTTCCATAAGTTTATCTAGTGCTTTTTGAGAATTAAACTTAACTCCAACTCCAAAAACTGTTTCTGTTGGAAAAGCAACAACACCCTCCTGTTGAATCACTTGACAAACTTTATCTATATCTGACATTGATACTATTTCTGTCATCTCTATCACCCTGCCATCATTTTATCACAATTCTGTAGAAAATCATATAAAAACTTCAATACTCAAAGCAGTCCTTTTGTTGAATTGAAGAAATGAACTCTCTTTATAACAAAATAAGTGAAGAAACAAATTATCATTTCTTCACTTTCATCAATAAAATCCTTACATTTGATTCAATTCTTCTATCAGCAATTGTTGTACTTTTTCTAAATCAGGATCACATAATAATGGTAAAAATTCTACTAACTTTTCATCATCAAAATCCCACCATTTTATCTTCAATAAAATATCAATCAACTCATCATTAAATCTTTTCTTTATAATTCTTGCAGGATTTCCACCAGCAACACTATATGGTGGTACATCTTTTGTGACAACAGAATAAGCGCCTATAATAGCTCCATCTCCAATTTTCACTCCTGGCATAATGATACACTCTCTTCCAATCCATACATCATTTCCAATAATGATATCACCCTTAAACGGAAGCTGTGAGAGGTGGTCTGGTGTGTTTTCCTGCCATGCACCACCAAAGACATTGAATGGATAAGTTGTTACACTACTAATGCGATGATTCGCTGATCCCATGATAAATTTTGTTTGAGATGCAATCGAACAAAATTTTCCAATAATCAATTTATCTCCAAATTCTGGATAATTAAATAATACATTATTTTTCTCAAATCCTGTTGGATCTTTATTATCATCATAATATGTATAATCTCCTATGATAATATTAGGAGCCTTAATAACGTTTTTTATAAAACATGAAGTTTTATACTCATTTGGAAAAACTTCATTTGGGTTTGGTATTTTTTTCATCGTTTTCTCCTTTACTTTTTACTTAATCACATCCTTTCCTGTTTTATATACCGTAGCTATGGCCTTCTTTTCTCTCATCTTTCTCATTATATTCACCTCATTGATTTAAGTTTACCATAATTAAAATAATGTGGAAATAAATAATTTATATGAAACATAAATGTAATTGAAAATATAGAAAGAATGATTTTTGATTGAAAATATGTTATGATATGATTTAAAGAAAGATAGGTGAATATAATGAATAAGAAATTATTAGCAACAACTGCCTTATTATCTGGAGCAATCATTGGATTTTCAAGTATTATGGCTATTGATTATGCTTGTAAAAGACCTTCAAAAGAAAAGAAAAATACAAAAAAACTTTCTTTAGAAGATGAAAATTGGTTAAGACAACAACATTTTGATGAATTAGAAATAACATCATATGATCAATTAAAATTAAAAGCAAAGTTTTTAAAAGCAAAACAAAATTCTAATAAAGTATTGATTGCTATACATGGTTATCATTCTAACAATTTAAGAGAGTATGCAAATTACTTGAAGTTTTATCATGAATTAGGTTTTCATATTCTTTTACCTGACAATCGTGCTCATGGAGAAAGTGAAGGAAAATATATTGGGTTTGGTTGGCTTGATAGACTTGATTGTATTCAATGGATATATGAAATGAAAGAATCTTTTCAAGAGCCTTTACAAATTGTTTTACACGGAATTTCTATGGGAAGTGCAACTGTATTAATGGCGAGTGGTGAAGAATTACCAGAGGATGTCAAATGTATTATTTCTGATTGTGGTTTTACAAGTGCTTATGAAGAAATTAAACATACTATGAAATATACAAAAGTTCCTTCAATTATTCTTCCAACAGCAACTCTTTTAAGCAAAAAACGTATAGGTTATAGCTTTAAAGAAGCTTCAACAATAGAACAAGTGAAAAAATCCATAACACCTACTCTATTTATTCATGGTGATCAAGATAATTTTGTTCCTACATATATGGCTTTAGATTTATATAATGCCTGTTCAGCAGAAAAAGATCTTTTAATTGTTGAAGGTGCAAAACATGCACAAAGTTATTTAGTAAATAAAGATCTTTGTGAAAAAACAATTATTGATTTTATGATGAATTATATTGAATTTTAAAAGAAGTTATAACAAATCACTTTTCAAAGTTGACTCGTTCAACTTCTTTTTTATATTTTTTTTTATTTTAAAAAGTAAATGAACATTTTTATGTGTATATATATAGTAAAGGGATAAACTTTATAAGAGATATCATTTACTTAAAGCAAATATATGTTATAATATGTTTGTCCCCTATATGATATAGAAATGGGGTGTTCAGTATTTTTTCAGCAGTACATAATGATTATCTTGAAGCTATCTCTAAGCTTCGTTTAATTGATGATGATTTTATGAATATTGTCTTTAAAGATAAAGA
>CATOPA010000167.1 GCA_951801965.1 uncultured Erysipelotrichaceae bacterium
TTTCAGTAATATTTGTATAATCCCAATAAACATCAATCAATCTTCCTTTTTCAGCATGAACTAAGTTAGGACAATCAGCTCTATGCACTTTGATTCCTTGACCTTTAGATACATATCCAACAATATTATCTCCAGGTATTGGATTGCAGCATTTTGATAATTGAATCTTTAATCCATCAACACCTTTAACACTTATTCCAAGACTGCTGCTTGTACGTTTTTGACTTTGAATAGCATTATTATTTTTTTTCAAAATCTTAGACAAATTATCAAAGAATCCAGAATGATTAGGCGAAACCTTATCTAAAAGTGTTGCTGCAGTTGCTTGTTTTTTACCTATAACAAATAATATATCTTCAAAATGACTAGCTCCAAAAGACCCAAAATACGATTTATATGTTTCAGCATCTAAATATTTTTTCTCATCAAGACCTCTTTTACGAATTTCTTCTTTTAAAAGTTTTCTTCCCTCTTCAATAACATCTTTTTGTGTTTCAGCATCTTTCTTAGAAATATACTGTCTGATTTTATTTCTTGCTCCAGCAGTTCTCACAAAAGCAAGCCAACCCTCACTTGGCCCAGAATTTTTGTTTGTTTTAATTTCGCAAACATCACCAGTCTTTAGCTTTGTATTAATAGGAACCATAACATTATTCACAATTGCACCAACTGCATGATGTCCAACTTCAGTATGAATACGATATGCAAAATCAATAGGTGTTGCTCCATTTGGTAATTCTACAATTTTTCCTTGTGGCGTCATAACATAAACATTCGCTTCAAAAATATCACGTCTTAATGAATCATAAAATTCTTTAGCATCACCATCTTTAATCTCATCACTTAAAGTAATAAAATCTCCTAACCATTGCAGCTTATTAACAATATCTTTCTGCTCTAATTTAGATGAATAATCCTTTCCTTCTTTATATCGCCAATGTGATGCCACACCTCTTTCAGCGAGTTCATCCATTTCTTCTGTTCTAATCTGAATTTCAAAAATATGACCATCTTCGCCAATAACAGCTGTGTGTAATGACTGGTACATATTAGGCTTAGGCATTGCAATATAATCTTTAAAGCGTCCTGGTAAAGGACGATAATGGTCATGAATAAGTCCTAAAACACTATAACATTCCATTTTTGTCTTTAAAATAATTCTTAATGCATTCAAATCATAAAGCTCATCAAAGCGTTTATGTTTAATAACCATTTTTTTATAAATACTATAAATATGTTTTGCTCTTCCCTTAATACGATATTCTACATGATTATTATCCAATAAAAGCTTTACAGATTCCATCATCTTCTCTACAGAATTTTTACGCTCACTACGTTTTTGTTCTAAAAGATCAGATATTTCCTGATAGGCTTTAGGATCAAGATAGTATAAACATAAATCTTCTAATTCAATACGAATATCATTAATTCCTAAACGATGAGCAATAGGAGCATAGACTTCTAGTGTTTCTCGTGAAATACGTTGCTGTTTATCTGGTCGCATATATTGTAATGTACGCATATTATGCAAACGATCTGCCAACTTAATTAAGATAACACGAATATCTTTTGCCATAGCAATATAAATCTTACGATGATTTTCAGCATAAACATCTGCCTCATCTTTAAAAGGCATTTTATTGATTTTTGTGACTCCTTCTACTAAAGAAGTAATTTCACTACCAAAACGTTCAACCATTTCTTCATGAGAAACATCACAATCTTCCATAACATCGTGTAAAAGCCCAGCAGCAATTGTTGTTGGACCTGTTTGAAGTGTTGTCAATATATAAGCAACCCAAATCAAATGAATTGTGTAAGGTTCCCCACTTTTACGTTTTTGTCCTGCATGTTTGATCATAATAAAATCATTTGCTTTTTTTATCAGTTCAATACTTTGTTCATTAGATATATATGTTGAACAACTTTCTAAAACGTCATCAATTGTCACTTGATCATCTTTACCTTTATATTTCATCACTTCTCACTCCCCTTCATTATGAAAAAAGAAACATAACCCTTTTTAATACTTTAAAGCAGAATAAACATCATAATCTTTTAAACGTTCTCTTCCTTTTAATGCTTCTAGTTCAATCAAAAAGGCAATACCAACAACATTCCCTCCCATTTGTTCAATAAGAGATATTGCTGCTTCAACAGTACCACCAGTTGCAAGCAAATCATCTACAATCAAAACATTTTGACCAGGCAAAATACTGTCACTATGCATTTGAATTTCATTATGTCCATATTCTAATTCATATGTTTTACTAACAATATCTCGAGGCAATTTACCTGGTTTTCTAATAGGAACAAAACCACATTCTAAATCAAAGGCAACAGGACACCCAAACAAAAAACCACGAGCTTCTGGTCCTGCAATCACATCTACTTTTTTATCTCTTGCATAATCAGATAACAAACGCACTGCTTCACGATAAGCATTTTTGTTAGCTAGCAGTGGTGTAACATCTCTAAAAATAATTCCCTTCTCAGGAAAATCAACAATATCCTCTATATATTTCTTCAAATCCATGTCTTCTTCCTCCTTATATAAAAATATTATATCAAAATATCAAAAGAGAATAAAGAATCTACAATATATCTTTTATAATAAAATTTATATTTTTTTGATTTCTAAACTCATTAATGCTCAAAGTTCCAATCAAATTGATAGACTTTTTGTCTTTTAATTCATTAAATAACTGTCCATTTTGAAAATACAATGCTGATATTTTTTTATGAGAAAATAACAAGTCCATCTTTAAATGTTTCCCCTCACTTAATTGATAAATACGTTCAACTGGAACATCTTTTATAAAAAATAAAGGTTCTTCATTAGCCATACCAAAAGGTTCTAATAAAACCAATGATTCGATATTTTCAACACTTAAATCTTCAGAATCTATTTCAATTGCTTGAAGAGTACTTTCTAAAGATAAATCCTTTAAAGCATTATCGACACATTGGTAAAATTCCTCATAATGATTTTCATCAACACAAAATCCTCCTGCCATATGATGACCACCATATTCTAAAAGTAATTCTTTATTATTTATAAAAAAATCATATAGAGAAAATCCTTCAACACTTCTTGCACTTCCCTTATAAATTCCTTTTGCTTTATCATAATGCATAACAAAGCTTGGTCTTTCATATGTTCTTGTATATTTCCCCGCAATTAATCCCACTATTCCTTCATGAACATCTTCACTAGCATAATACATAAACTGTTCATTACATTGTTTCATAGCCTCATTATATTGTTC
>CATOPA010000168.1 GCA_951801965.1 uncultured Erysipelotrichaceae bacterium
GAATCACCTAAATCTATTCTTATATATTCATCGTTATTGTTATGTGATGCCCATCTTGTTTTTACATTACCATCATTAACATTCTTTACACTTACATCATCTGCTGCTTGACTTGATGCTTTTACATCTTTATCTAATGCAATATTTTGTGCATCTTGGTTTGTTATTGTGATAATCAATTCACCCATAACACCACTACCATCATTTGCACTTGCCACTACTTTCACTTGCCCATTTCCTTTTGCGATTAATTTTCCATCTTTTGAAATTGTTGCAAGTTTCGTTTCATTTCCATCAATATCATATACATTCCATAATACAGATTTATCTGTTGTATTTTCTGGTAAAACAGAAACTATCATTTGTACTTCTTGTTTG
This sequence comes from uncultured Erysipelotrichaceae bacterium, assembly GCA_951801965.1. Classification (GTDB taxonomy): domain Bacteria; phylum Bacillota_I; class Bacilli_A; order Erysipelotrichales; family Coprobacillaceae; genus CATOPA01. Next base: position 379 of record CATOPA010000168.1, read on the forward strand.
ACATATGTTATTGTATCATTTTCTAATCCACTGAAAACTGTTATTGATTCAGGTGGAATCTTCACAACACTATCACCATAAATTTCAAACTCCCATAATGAAATTCCATAACTTGTTGCTCTCTTTGTACTTTGCAACCTTACATAACGTGCATTTTGAGCCTCAAAAGTCACTTCTTCAATACCACCTTGCCCTTGACTTGTCTCATATAAATCAAAGAATTGTTTATTATCTAATGATCCTTGAATCTTATATCCACTTGCATAAGAGGCTTCCCAATACAATACGACCTTATTTACATCATAAATATCACCTAAATCTACTGTAATCCATCCATCATCAATACGATCACCTAAAGCCCATCTTGTTTCTGCATTTCCATCAACTGCATCCTCTTTAGGATTAGCACCTTCAGCTGCTTTAACATATACTGTTTTATTCAATGCAAGGTTTTCTTTATCTTGATTTTCAAGAATAATTATTTTTTCTCCTACAATACCACTACCATCAATCGCCTTAGCAACAACTTTAACAGTTCCATTTTGATATGGAATCAATTTACCAGTTGAAGTGATTTCTGCTTTTGTTGTTTCACTACCATCTTCATTATAAACAAACCACTCTACTCTTTTATCTGTTGCATTAATAGGTAAAACTGTCACATCAAGCTGTAATGGTCTATTCTTTGTTGTAATCTTATCTGATAAAGATGAAATAGCAATAGATGAAACTTCTTGAGTAATATCATAATTTCCATAAACATCGAATTCATACAATGAACATCCATGTCTAGACTTTTCATTAGCATAAATACGTACATATCTTCCTTTTTGTATTTCATCAAACTCAAATCTTACGACTTTTTTTGAATTTCCTTCATCATCAATAGTTGCTATTGTTTCCCAATTCTGAGCATCATCTGATATTTGAATATCATATTTTGGCGGTCTTGCATCCTCCCAATTTAAAATAATCAAATTGATATTTGCCTGTGTTTCTAAGTCTACATAAATCCATGGATGTTCCTCTCCAGAATTTGCAATCCAACGTGTTGTGATATCACCATCTATAGCAAGACTTCCATCATGCTTATCATTAACTGAAGATGTTTGAGTTGACTTTCCTTGAGACAAACTTGCTAATGTCTGTCCTGTAATTTCAACTCTCTTTTCTCCAATAACGCCACTGCCATCAATAGATGAAGCCTTCACAATAACAGAACCATTTTTCTTAACAGTAACAACTCCATCTTGAGTTATTGTTGCTTTATCTGTAGGAGACCCATCTTTATCTGTAATTGACCAAATAACTCTTGCATCCATCAATTCATCTCTTGGTGATAAAACAGCTTGATAAGATGTTGTTTGTCCTCTTTGTGTAATTTGATCTAGTCCTTCAATTGTAATATCAGTTATTAATTCAGTTCCTGGATTATCAAGAACTTGAGCATCAGAATGAGAAACAAGTTTTCCATTAATATATGTTGTCCCATCATCTTGATAATGAACTGTACTGTTTGGATCAGCTAAAACAATAACTCTAGCAGAATCAGCTAACATCTTAATATTTTGCTTTCCTGTTACATTTTTTGCTAAATACATTCCTGTGACTGAATCATATATATCATAATATTGATTTCCTAAATGAATCTCTACATTTTTACTTTCCATATATGGATTATAGTAAAGATAAGTCTGATACATATCATCTTGATAATAATCTGTTTTATTACAATCTAATTTTAATATACCTTCAACATTTGTTTCTTCTACTAAAGCTCCTAAATATCCAGTATATACTCCTCCATACAATCCAAAATTTGTTGTATTTGCTCCTGCTTTCCATCCTGTTGTTGCATTTTGTTTTGCATCCCCAGTTCCATAGAAATTTTGTCCATTACTATTTTTTCTTAAAGACTCATATGCCATGACATTGCCTTCAAGTCTTCCAATATATTCTCCATCTGTTTGATGTTCTTCACTCCACTCAGTTGGTAAAAAATATCGAGAAGCATTAGTAATATTGATTGCCCATTTTCCAGCCATTCTTGCATAGCTTGGATCATATTTAGCTGCAGGCAAAATAGATGTCATTGGATAAATAGAATTAAAGAAATAACAGTATCCATTTCCTGGTTCTCCAGTCATTCCATAAACATCAATACCATCTTGACTATAATTAACTCCACCCCAGTTTCTGACTGAGCTACGTGTAGGTGTTGTAATCCATTCAATATATTTAGTTGTATTATAATGTGTTCCTTGTTCTGCATTCATCATTGTAGATAAGTATACAGCATCAATTAACATATTTTCATAATATGGATTATCAGTTAATCCATCTAAATAATCCATACAAATTATCGCATGTGCTAAATAATCTTGTGCTTTTTCTGGTTTAACATCTTTAAATATCTTATATGCATAATATAAAATATTAGCTGTTCCCACTGCACTATCAGGTTGTCTCCAACCACTATGATCTAATGGCTTCATATGTTCAAAATCGAAACATTGAATTCTAAATTTATCCTCTGTTTCCATTAAAATGTCAACCATTTTGACCATTTGATCAGCAACTGTTTCCTGTAAATATAAAATATCATCTTTACGCCAGTCTGGATTCAAATATGCTAATCTAAAGAAGTTTTGATTCGCAATCAATAAATACCAGAAATCCCCATATGCATTAGAAACATGTGCCATATTTTGTAAACGACTTTGTGAACCATTTGGTACATTTGTAAACACACTTCCTTTATCACCAGTCCAGAAATACTTTAAAGCATTATCTAAATATGTATTAATTTCATATCCACCTTCAATAGTATTTTTTCCTTTTAATTGTTCTGGCAATTCTACATCCATATCAATTC
>CATOPA010000169.1 GCA_951801965.1 uncultured Erysipelotrichaceae bacterium
ATATGGGGGGGAACTGTTTTGATGAATATGATGAACATGGAGTTCTGATTCATACATATGGGCCACATATATTTCATACAAATAATCAAGAAGTTTATGAATTTTTATCACGTTTTACAAAATGGAATCATTATCAACATGAGGTTGTTGGAAATGTTTATGGAAAAATGATTCCTATTCCTTTTAACTTAAATACTTTAATGGTTGTTTTTGGTAAAGAAAAAGGAGAAAAATTAAAGAAAGAATTGATTGAAACATATGGAGAAAATGCAAGAGTTCCTATTTTAGAATTACAGAAAAGTTCGTCAAAAGGAATCTTAGAAGTTGCTCAATATGTTTATGAAAATATCTTTTTAAAATATACAATGAAACAGTGGAATCAAAAACCAGAAGAAGTAGACCAAAGTGTGACTGCGAGAGTACCTGTATTAATTTCTTATGATAATCGATATTTTCAGGATACTTATCAAGGAATGCCTCAAGATGGTTATACACAATTATTTAAAAATATGTTAAATCATGAAAATATTGATATAGAGTTAAATGTTGATGCAAAAGATGTTTTATCATTTGATTTTGAAAAGAAACAGGTTTTATACTGTGGTGAAGTTTTTGATGGTCCTGTTATTTTTAGTGGAGCTATTGATGATTTATTTGATAATCAATTAGGAAAGCTACCATATCGTTCATTACGTTTTGAGTTTGAGCATTACTCTCAAGATGATTATCAAGGACATGCAGTTGTGAATTATACAGTTGATCAAGACTATACACGTATTAGTGAATTTAAGCATTTGACATGGCAAAAGATACATGGAACAACAATTATGAAGGAATATCCTCAAGATTACAAGGATAGTAGCCAGATTCCATATTATGCTATTTTAAATGATGAAAATATTGCAATTCATCAAAAGTATGTTGAATTGATAAAACCATTTTCTAACTTTTATTTATTAGGAAGACTTGCACAGTATCGTTATTATAATATAGATGGTATTGTTAAAGAGGCATTAAAACTTGCAAGTCAATTATAGGAGGTACATATGAAGTATTTAAGTATAGCAATCCCATGTTATAATTCACAGGATTATATGGCAAAAGCGATTGAATCTTGTTTGATTTTAAAAGAAGATGTTGAAATCATTATTGTTGATGATGGTTCAAAAGATGATACAGGACGTATTGGGGATGAGTATGCAGCTTTGTATCCTGAATCTATTCGATGTGTTCATCAAGAAAATGGTGGGCATGGTCAAGCTGTTAATACTGGTTTAAAACATGCAACAGGTCTTTATTTTAAAGTTTTAGATAGTGATGATTGGTTTGATCAATCTTCATTGGTTAAAGTTTTAGAAACAATAAAGACTCTTTATAAGAAAGATGAAAATGTTGATATGTTTATTGCAAACTATGTTTATGAAAAACCAAGTGAAAATAAGACAAGTGTCATTAAATATACAAATGCTTTACCACAAGATAGAACATTTAGATGGTATGATGTGAAGCATTTTTATCCACAACAAAATTTATTGATGCATAGTGTTATTTATCGTACACAGCTTTTAAGAAATTGTAATTTACAATTACCTAAACACACTTTCTATGTTGATAATTTATTTGTTTATGAACCATTACCTTATGTCAATACTTTATATTATATCAATGTTGATTTATATCGTTATTTTATTGGAAGAGAAGATCAATCTGTTAATGAAAAAATTATGATTTCTCGTATTGATCAACAAATTAAGGTGAATAAAATGATGATAGATTGTTGTGATGTGATGCAATTAAGAAGTAGAAAACTTAGAAATTATATGATTAAGTACTTAACAATGATAACAACAGTTTCTACTGTTTTATTAATTAAATCGGGAACAGAGGAACATTTAAAGAAAAAGGATGAACTTTGGAATTATTTAAAGGTACAAAATCCTGAATTATACAAGGCTGTTAAACATACATTACTTGGAGGTTGTATGCAATTTGACAGTAAAATCGGTAAGAAAATGATAACAACTGGATATACAATTTCGCAAAAGATATTTGGATTTAATTAGAGAAGATTTGTTAAAAAAATATATAAAAAGAAGTATAGTATATAAAGATTGACCTTTATTGTACTATACTTTTTATTTTGATCATGAAAAAGAAAAGGAAATATTGGTTCTTTTTTCATTCCATTCATCTAATAATTTTTGAATATAATAAATGGTCATTTTTTCATACCATTCGCCAGTTTGCAGATCAACTAAACAATACATATTATTTTCTCTTTTGATAATTGTTAATCCATAATAAAACAAACTTGATTGAATATGTGCAGGAATCATAAATAATACCTCCTACTTCATCTTATGAAGAAGGGAAGATAATATGATAAAAAGAGGATAGAATCCTCTTAATCAAAAGTAAAGCCATGTTTTTGACACATTGGAATAAGTATAGACAAATAAACAAAGGCAAATAAAAATCCTGCTATAACATCACTAAAGTAGTGAACTCCTAAATAAATACGTGTTATTCCAATAAGAAAAGGAAAACACATCATTAGACATGACAAATATTTGTATTTTTTCCATAGAAAATAACTTATGAATCCAAACAATGTAAAAGAAGCCATTGCATGTGCACTTGGAAAACTATAACCTTTTTCAATAACAAGCCTTATAAATGATGGTCTTTCTCTTTGTACAATATTTTTAATAAATACATTGATAAGTGCAACAATAAAAACATGTAATGAAATCCATAAACCCTTTTTTATATGAATAACAATGCATATGATACAAATGATTATTGAACCTATTACTGATCCTAAAAAAGTAAAAGAAATCATAAAACTTGTTAGTGATGAACTCATATAAGAATGTATCCACTTATAAACGATGATATCTATAGATTCAAAATATCCATTAAAAAACAAATATAAATAAACAAAGAGAATGAAACATGCTATAAAACTATATTTATAAGTCTTTATCCACTCTAATACCATTTTCTTTAACAATTCTCCCTGGAACACCAACAACAGTACAATTTGGTGGAACATCTTTCAAAACAACAGAAGAAGCGCCAACAATACTATTATCACCAATAACAACATCTCCAATAATTTTAGCACCAGCAGAAATCATAACATTGTTTTTTAAAGTAGGATGCCTTTTGACTTTATGTTCTCCAGTTCCAACACCACCAAGTGTGACACCTTGATAGAGT
>CATOPA010000170.1 GCA_951801965.1 uncultured Erysipelotrichaceae bacterium
CATACCTAAAACAGTTGCAAAAACCCATGAAATTCCTCCTAACAATAACCCAAGATAATATTTTTCGATAACATAGTGATGACGAGTAATAGGTAATGTGAATAAAAACATATTACTATTATCAAAATCATCATAACTTATTGTAGTCACTGTAAACAATGATACTATGAAACATAGAAATGCGACAGGAAATATAATATCATCAGTAAATGTCATCATTCCAATCACAACCATTAAAATGAGTGCAAAGAAGTTTTTCTGTAACATTATAAATTTTAAGTCCTTTACTAGCAGTCCTTTCATTATTCATTCCCCCTTATCATCATAGTAATAACCTCGTCTATTGTTCCTTTTTCAATTGCTATTTTAGGATAATTTTCTATATAATATTGTTTTTGATTTGTTAAGCAACTATATCCATAAGCTTCTTTTTTAAAACGTAAAATAAACTGCTTATCTAATTCATTATATTGTTTTTCATCTACTTTTAATAAAGCATAATCACTTAACAACACGTCTGTATCTTCATGAAAAATAATCTTCCCATCATGAATCATATAAATATTATCACATAACGATTCTAAATCACTAGAAATATGAGAACTCATCAAAATAGAACGCCCTTCATCTTTTTCCATAAATTCTCGCAACATATCAAGTAATTCATCTCTTGCAACGATATCTAATCCAGCAGTCGGTTCATCTAATATTAATAATTTTGCATTGTGTGAAATAGCAATCAAAACTTTTAATTTTGCTTTCATTCCTGTTGAAAAATCTTTTATCATTTTATCAAGAGGTAATTGAAATCTCTGAACTAAATTCATGAAAAAAGATTTATCAAATTTTGGATACATATTCTGTAACACTGGAATAATATCCTTTATTTTCAAATATCCACTAAAACCAGCATCAGATAATACAACACCTAATTCCTCCTTATCTTTCGCTGTAAAGTTTTTTATGTCTTTTCCTAAGATTGTTATATTTCCACCATCTGTTGAAATTAACCCTAATATCGCTTTAAATGTTGTACTTTTCCCTGCTCCATTTTGTCCAATAAGACCAGTCACACAACCAGATGGAACTTTTAAAGAACAATCAAGAGAAAAATGATCATAATTCTTTTTTAAATGTTCAATTTTTAACATATATTAGCCCTCCAATATTAACTCAAATAAATCTCTTATATCTTCATCACTTATCCCACAACGTCTACCTTTTTGAATGGCCTGTTCTAGATCTGCTTCTAATTCTTTCTTTTGTTCTTCTAACAGAAGTTCTGTATTCGTAGCAGCAACATATGTTCCTTTCCCATGAACTGTAATAGTAAATCCTTCACTTTCTAAAAGATCATATGCTTTCTTTACAGTCAAAGCACTTATTTTTAATTCTTTAGACAAAGTGCGAACAGATGGAAGATTGTCATTTTCCTTTAACACTCCATTACGTATAAGCGTTTTAATTTGATCTACAACTTGCTCATAAATAGGAACCATTAAGGAAGTATTGATTATAATTTTCATTTTCTACATCCTTTCTTCTATCTCGATAACAGTATATAACAGTTTAAAACTGTTGTCAAGTGTTATATACTGTTTATTATTAAGATTTTATAAAATGAATACATATATAAAAAAAACTCTTTATTTTTCATAAAATATGTTAGAATAAACAAGGAGATGAAAAAAGATGAGAAGAATTGACTATCACACACACACTTGTTTTTCACCAGATGCTATAAGTCAGCCTGAAGAACATATTTTAGAAGCTATTCATAAAGGATTGGATGAAATTTGCTTTACTGATCATAATGATTTTGTTGAAGGTGGCGAATGGGAATTAAAAGCTGCTGATTATTTTCAAGCTTTACTACCACTCAAAGAAAAATATAAAAATCAAATCAAAGTCAAAATAGGCATTGAAGTTGGTTTAGATATGAAATCAAAAGAAAAAACAGAAAAATTGATTCATGCATATCCATTTGATTTTGTTATTGGATCTATACATACAATCGACTTATGCGATTTTGCAGCAGAAGAAAGTTATTTTGAAGGAAAAACAAAACAACAATTTCACAGTGAATATTTCAAAGCAATGAAAGAATGTGTTGAATCATTTGATTGTTTTGATGTTTTAGGACACTTAGATTATGTCAGACGTTATGGTCCTTATAAAGATTCATCTATAGATTATGATCTTCATCAAGATATCATTGATGAAATCTTCCAAATACTCATAAAAAAAGGAAAAGGTATAGAAATTAATGTTTCTGGATTCAAACAGTTTGGTGAAGGACTGCCAAACTATCATGAAGCAAAAAGATATTATGAATTAGGTGGACGTATTTTCACTATGGGAACAGACTCTCATCAAGCAAGTGATGTTGGAAGATACATTGATGAAGCTATTGATATGTATCAACCTATCGGTTTTCATGATATAACAACATTTACTCAAAGACAAAAAGATGAATAGATTTTTATTGAAAGGAATAGTCCTGTATGCTAAAATAATTGTGTTGCCCTCGTAGCTCAGTGGATAGAGCAGTGCCCTCCTAAGGCATGTTTTGCGTAGGTTCGACTCCTATCGAGGGCGCCAAATAATTACTTTTGATATTTTTGGGTTTTATGTGTAGTATCTAAAAAAATGCTATATCATTTTTTTAAGCAATCAATTAAACTGTTGATTGTTTTTTTTGTGTAATTCGAACTTTTAACTAATCAAAGAAAAAAACAATACCTTGAAGATAAACAAAAAAGCATTTCTTCTCTTGTGAAAATTCTAAAATCTCATCAATGAAAAAATACTCTTTATATTTTATGGTATTATTGACAGAATTATATTCATTTATTTAAGAACATAACCAATATAAATGCTTTGAATACAGTAATGTATCCCTGCGTTTTCTGATAAAAAAGAGGCTACTCTCAATATTTCATTAAAAACTTTTTGTGCACAATCATAGTTTTGAAAATGCTCAATACAGTATTTCTCAATATTTTCTAGTGCCTCATCTACTTCTTTTGTGACTCTTACTTTATAAACCATATTTTAAACGATGTTTCATTGCGAAATCATCAATATCTATTGTTTCTACTTCATCATTCATCAATTTTTCATGCTTTAAATCCAATTCTTTTTTCAATTCAATTTCTTCTACAAATTCTTTTAATTCTTCATCGGTCAATACG
>CATOPA010000171.1 GCA_951801965.1 uncultured Erysipelotrichaceae bacterium
TGTACCCATACCGAACACAGAAGTTAAGCATCATAACGGCGAAGATAGTACGCAAGTGCGACAATAGCAAGTTGCCGGTCTTTATGAGGAGATTGTCTTTATCTCCTCCTTTTTTTTCGCATTTTTTAATAAATAATATGAGCATATAGAGTTGATTTGCATATAATAGAATAGGTGATAAAATGATTTTAAATGAACAAGAAGTAAAAACCTGTCTGGAATTTGCTTTGAAACCTATTCTTAAAAAATATTTTATTGATGTTAGGGATATTGATTTAAAAATTGATAAGAAGATATTATTATCTGCTCATGCTATTTACCAAGGTAATGATATTCATTTGGCATGTGAATTTCTTTTATCATATGAAGAAGGAAAGCTTGGATTTATAAATATTCAAGGAAAGCTTGATTATGCCTTTCTTCAACTCAGTGCTTTTCATATATTAAAACAAATGACGCAAAATACCCCACTTATTTGTAAGAACAATTCATGTTATTATCCTTGCAATTTGCCAATCCAATCTATAGAAGTCTTGCCACAATCTTTAAAAGTTCAATTAAAATAAAAAAAGAACAGTCTTATCTGTTCATATGGTGTAGCTACAAACTACACTTTTTATTGATTCTGTTTAAGAACCTCATCAATTAATCCATATTCTAATGCATCATATGCATTCATGAAATAGTCACGATCAGTATCCTTTTTTATACGACGTAACGGTTGATGAGTCATCTCTGATAATAATCTATTCAATTTTTCTTTTTGCTTAAGGATATGCTTAGTAGAAATCTCAATATCACTTGCTTGTCCACTTGTTCCACCTAATGGCTGATGAATCATAATTTCGCTATTTTCCAAAGCACAACGCTTTCCTTGCTTTCCAGCAGCAAGTAAAAAGGCTCCCATGCTTGCGGATAATCCAATACTGATTGTTGATACATCACATTTTACGAAGTTCATAGTATCATAGATTGCTAAACCTGCTGATACACTTCCACCAGGAGAATTGATGTACATATAAATATCTGATTGTGAATCTAAAGACTCTAAATAAAGTAATTGGCTAACGATAGAGCTAGACATTTCATCATTGATTTCTCCACATAACATGATGATACGATCTTCTAATAATCTTGAAAAGATATCATAAGCATACTCCTTAGATTGTTTTTTTAAAATAACTGTTGGTATAAAATGCATAATTTCTAACCTCCATAGTAAATTATAGGATAATTTTAAAAGAATATTCATAAAAATATAATTAAGCTTATGATATAAAAAAGTAAATGAAAAAATTCACAAAATACTCTTTTTTTTATAAAAATGTAAGAAAATTTATGTTGATTATAAGAAAGATATTTGACTTTTTTCAATATTCATAGCAACTTTTATTGATTTATTTGTCTTTGTGGACTATAATATATACATAAAAATAAATCAAGGAGGATGTCAAAAAAATGGCAGTAAAAGTAGCAATTAATGGATTTGGACGTATTGGTCGTCTAGCATTCAGACAAATGTTCGGTGCTGAAGGATATGAAGTTGTAGCAATCAATGATTTAACAGCTCCAAAGATGTTAGCACATTTATTAAAATATGATTCAGCTCAAGGAAAATATGCATTAGCTGATTCAGTTGTAGCTGGAGAAGATTCAATTACTGTTGATGGTAAAGAAATCAAAATTTATGCAAAAGCAAATGCAGCTGAATTACCTTGGGGAGAATTAGGAGTAGATGTTGTTTTAGAATGTACAGGTTTCTATACTTCTAAAGCTAAATCACAAGCGCATATTGATGCAGGAGCTAAGAAAGTTGTTATTTCTGCACCAGCTGGTAATGATTTACCAACTGTTGTATTCGGAGTTAACGAAGGTATCTTAACTGCTGATGATACAATTATTTCAGCAGCATCTTGTACAACTAACTGCTTAGCACCAATGGCTAATGCATTAAACAACTTAGCACCAATTAAATCTGGTATCATGTTAACAGTACATGCTTACACTGGAGATCAAATGGTATTAGATGGACCTCATAGAAAAGGTGACTTAAGAAGAGCTCGTGCAGCTGCAGTAAATATTGTTCCTAACTCAACTGGAGCAGCTAAAGCTATTGGATTAGTTATTCCAGAATTAAATGGAAAATTAATCGGTTCAGCTCAACGTGTACCTGTTCCTACAGGATCAACTACTATCTTAACTTCAGTTGTTGAAGGTGAAGTTACAGTAGAACAAGTTAATGAAGCAATGAAAGCAGCAGCAACTCCATCATTTGGATATACTGAAGAACAATTAGTATCTTCTGATATTATTGGAATTACTTATGGTTCATTATTTGATGCAACTCAAACAATGGTTAAACCATTAGATAACGGAACTACAGAAGTTCAAACAGTTGCTTGGTATGACAACGAAAATTCTTATACTTCTAACATGGTTAGAACTATTAAATATTTCGCTGAATTAACTAAATAATTGAATATCATTATTGTAAAAGAGTTTCTTTTATAGATATTCATTTGAAAAAGCATATTTAAGAGTGGACAATAAAAGTTCACTCTTTTTATTTTATAGCATATTCTTTGACCTTATTGAACGAATATAGTAAGATAAGCATTATTTATAAGGAGGTTAAACAATATGGATTTATCAGTATTAATGGGAATCATGATTCCTTTTATTGGTACATTATTAGGCTCATCATGTGTTTTCTTTATGAGTCAAAAGATAGATATATTTATTCAAAAATTACTTTTAGGATTTGCATCAGGTGTCATGATTGCTGCTTCTATATGGTCTTTACTTATTCCTTCATTGAATTTGTCTGAGAACTTGGGAAGTTTTGCTTTTGTACCTGCTGCTGTTGGATTTTTATTAGGTATTCTTTTTTTACTTTTATTAGATCAATGGATTCCACATATGCATTTAGATCGAAAAGAAGAAGGGAAAAAATCATCATTAAAGAAATCAACAATGCTTGTTTTAGCAGTAACACTACATAATATTCCAGAAGGAATGGCAGTAGGTGTTGTTTTTGCAGGAATGATGGTAG
>CATOPA010000172.1 GCA_951801965.1 uncultured Erysipelotrichaceae bacterium
GGTTTAGACAATTATGAACAAAAAAACATGAATGAAATTTCAAAAATTATGGGATGTACTCATCAAATGATAAAGATAAGCAAACAACAAATCTTGAAGTTACTCAAGAATCTGGTGGAATGAAAATTACTATCAATATGGAATTGATTCATGATGGTAAAAGAGTATATAACCAAAATCAAACTTCTAAAATGGTTGCTAGCGATGCTGCTACATATGAATATATGGACACATATGTAGATAACTCTGATTTAGCAAAAGAAGCAGAAAAATATGATGGTGCTGAATACAAACTTGTCAAAGATGAAAAAGAATTAACTATTACTGAAGTTATTAATTTAGATTTCACTAAACTTTCAGCAGAAGGGTACAAAGTGATGACAATGGGACAAGTAGATCTTGGTGATAACTATTATATTGATTATGAGAAAACATTAGAAAATCTTGAGGGTCAAGGATTTAAAGTTGTTGAATAAAGTCAAAGGGATTTTTTGAAGTGAACTCCATGAGTCATGGAGTTTCATTTCATTAGCTCCCTTTTTATTATTTTCTTTTAACATGGTAAGTAATGTGATATAATATCTGCAAAGTGTAGGTGAGTTTATGAGAATACAATTAAATTTAGATAGTTTAGCTGTTTTAGTGTTTTGTGGAGATTTGGTTGTCAATCAAACGACTCCTTTAACGCAGGATGAATGGTATGAAGTTGAGAAAAAATTAAAACTTTCTGTCAAAAAAACACCAGCAAAGCTATTTGGAATGAATAAAGATACGCTTGTTCAGATTATTGGTATTGATGAATATATTGCTTGCAAGATGATATCACGTACAAATTATTTAAATGATGTGATGCATGCATTGGTGAATTTAGAAAATGAGGGCATTTTTGTGACAACAAAGTATGAAGAGAATTATCCAAAAAGCCTTATGACTTCTCTTAAAAAAAGGGCACCATTATTCTTATACTATGTTGGTGATTTATCTTTAGCACAAAATATGGTTTCTATTGTTGGACCTCAAGAAATGGAAAAGAGATTACATTCTTTTATAAGGAATCTTGTCACAAAAATATCTGATGAAGAAAGGGTACTTGTGTCAAGTGGATTGAAAGGAATAGATGCATATGCTTTAAAGCTTCATTTAAGATTAGGTGGAAAGGCTGTTAGTTTTGTAAGTGACCATATGTTTGACAAGAAAAAAGAGTATGCAAAAAATATTAAAGATAAAAAAATGGTTTTAATAAGTGCAGTGGATCCATATGCTTATTTTAGTGTTACCAATGCATTGGATAGAAATATTTATGTATGTGGATTAAGTGAATTACAATTTGTGACTGCTACACATATTAATAGTGGTGGGGTATGGTTTACAACAATTCAAAATTTTCATTATCATTGGACTCAACAGTTGGTTTTAGATGATCCTCATTATAGCGGAAATCTTCGCTTATTAGAAATGGGAGCAACTAAAGTGACATATGAAGATATTTTATCATTGTTAAGTTTAGAACAAATTGTTGAAAAGAATAAAACAGTTGAGGAGGAAACAAAAGTTCTTATAGATCAAATGTCTATATATGAATTTTTAGATGAGTAATATGAACAAACAAATAAACCCCATTTTTGAAAACTATAAAAGATTTCCTATAACATATTCATTAATCTTACTTTGTATAGTTGTTTATATTTTTTCATTTTTCTTATATGGTGAAGAAATGAATGCTTATGAAGCTCTGACACTTGGTGCTTATAATCCTATTTATGTTTATGTTGAACATCAATATTGGAGATTGTTGACTTCACATTTTATTCATTTTGGTCTTTTGCATATTGTTTTGAATTGTTATTCATTATATGGTCTTGGTATATTTATTGAGTCTGTATTGAAAAAGAAAAAATATTTAATTATGCTTTTGATTTCTGCAATATCTACAACTGGATTAGGATATTTACTTTTCTTAATGAATGGTTATGGGATAGATACAGTGAGTGGGGGAATCAGTGGTATTATATTTGGATTAATTGGAGGATTGGGTGTAGCAAAAAGCGCTAATATTGGGGATAATTGCGCGATGTTTGAAGCTGTTCACGGTTCTGCTTTAGATATTGCAAATAAAGGAATTGCAGACCCAAGATCCATGGTTGAAGCAATTAACTTAGCGCTCAGTTTAAGTTAAACAAATAATCAGCAAGTTTTTGATCTGTTTTTCCGTTTAACCTTTTTGAAATTCTCTTTAGTTTTTGACTTATAACTTCCATTTCATCATTCCAGATGAAATTATCTAAAACATACTTTTGCGCAGTTTTAAAGTCATTGGACAATTGAACTTCAATAATTTTAGTCAACATTTTCCTTGCAGTTTCGGTCGCTTTTTCAATATCAATCGATAAGAATCCGTCTTGTGTTATTGTTATTGTTTTTTCTTTAAGAAAATAATAATTCTGCATAACAGAGCGCACTCTATGAGCCTGGGTCAATTCAGGCTTGGATTTTAGCTGATTGTCAACAAAAAAGGTTACAATAATTTTTTCTTTTTCTTCTTTTGTGTATAATCCTAAATCAACCAGCAAATCAAGCATTGAAAGACTTACCATGTCTGCTTTGTTTTCTTCAATTATCGATTTATACTTGCCCAGTCCTTCGCATCCTTCCTTGGGTCCTAAGGAGTGTCCGTTTTCGTGTCCTATTGTAAAGGGATGATCCATCTTATCGTCATAGTACTTATGAAAATCCTTAATAAGAATATTATCAAGTCTTTCTTGAATTTTTATTCTGGCATCATCACTTGTTATAAAACGAATCTGTCTATGGTAAACATTCCTTCTTCCCCCGCCGATTGTTAATGATAACTTATCGTTATTAGGCAGGTTCTCAGCTAGTGTTATTCCTGCTCGAAACGCTCCAACATCTCCTGCTACTTCAATTAGGTCAACATCAACCATGGTTTGTTTAATATCTGAATCAGATGAAATCGTT
>CATOPA010000173.1 GCA_951801965.1 uncultured Erysipelotrichaceae bacterium
TTAACTTCTAAAAATTTTACTTAACCAACT
This sequence comes from uncultured Erysipelotrichaceae bacterium, assembly GCA_951801965.1. GTDB lineage: Bacteria > Bacillota_I > Bacilli_A > Erysipelotrichales > Coprobacillaceae > CATOPA01. The sequence goes on from CATOPA010000173.1 coordinate 31, forward strand.
TTTTTTCTTTTCCTTTTTAATAAGTCTTTTCTCAAACTTACTATCACGTTCTTTTTTCTTATCAGCATTGCTTAAGGAATTATAGTAATCAACATATTCAGCATAATGATCACATACAGATTCAATATCACCATACTCCTTTAACATTCCACCCTCAATCCACATAGCAGTATCACAAAATTCTCTGACTTGAACTAAAGAATGTGAGATGAAAACGATTGTTTTCCCTTCATTTTTCAATTCTTCCATTTTATCAATACACTTTTGTGCAAATCCTTTATCCCCAACAGAAAGTGCTTCGTCAACAATGAGAATATCAGGATCTAAACATAGATTAATTGAGAAGCCTAATCTTGATTTCATACCACTTGAATATTTTTTTACAGGTTGATATAAGAAATCCCCTATTTCAGCAAACTCAATAACTCCTTCTGTTATTTCTTTGATTCTCTTTTTTGATAATCCAAGTAAAGCACCTTTTAATTCAATGTTTTCTAAACCTGTTAATTGTTGGTTTAATCCTGTATTGATGGCAATCAGTGCTTGTTCACCTTGAACAATCATTTCACCCTCATCAACTTCACTGATTCCAGCTAAAATCACAGAAAGTGTTGATTTTCCAGAACCGTTTGTCCCTAAAATACCAACAACTTCACCTTGAGGAATTTTAAAACTAATATCTTTTAAAGCATAAAACCTTTTATCCATCGCATGTTTCTTATCTTTAGATTTAAGAGAATAAATTTTAGAAACATGTTTAAACTCTATTGCATATTCTTTTTTCATCATTTTCACCTCTTAAATCATATCTATAAACTTATGCTTAAATCTATACATCATATAACTTCCAAATATAAATAATGCAATTGTAATAACCCAAAAAGCAATCATTGAATGAGAGTAGAACATAAATCCTTTATGATAAAAGAAACAGTCTCTATATCCTTGTACAACATAATATATAGGATTAGCTTTCATGATAAGCTTTACAACTTTTGGAGCATGATTCAATTGATTTAAGTTCCAAAGTATAGGTGTTAAATATAATAATAAACGCATACATGCTAAAACCATTTTCCTTGTATCTCTAGCCAACATGTTTAATACTGATGTTGTCATTGATAAAGATATAGAAAAAAACACTGCACAAAACAAGTAATATATCAATCCTAACCAATGAACTGTAGGATATATTCCTCCAATAATAAAAGTAATAACAAGTATAACCATTAAACAAAAATGATTAAATAATTCCTTTAAGACAACTGTTGCAGGTAAAATACTTACTGGGAATTTCATTTTTGTAATAACTCCCACCTTTGAAAATATAGCGTTACATCCATTTGTTATACATGGTGATATAAAAAACCATATTACCATACCACCCATCATCCAATAAATATATGGAACTTCTACACCATAGTTTTTCACTGCATTTCTATTAAAAACAAATCCAAATGCAAACCAATATGTAAGAACTTGTATTAATGGATGAGCAAAATTCCAAAATAATCCTAACTTAGAATCTCTCATATCACCTAACAATTCATATTTAGATATAGAATAAATTCTAAACATGTTTGTAAAATTTTCATGTAAAACATACTTTATACTTTTAAACATCGAACATCCTCCTTAATGATCAATATAACTTCTACAGTTATACACGAAAAAAGGGTAAATTGCAACTCAAAACACGCATTTTCCCCTTTTATCACTATCCTCTCTTATTTTTCCATCCAAGATTCATCACTAGGATCTTTTTTCCAAGCTTTTAACTTTTCTAAATCAGTTGATTCAATATAATTATTTTCAACAGCAACTTCTACCAACGTACTATAGTTTGTTAATGTATAGAATGAGCAGTCTTTTGCTTCAAAATTAGTTATTGCTTTAGGTAATTCATATGTAAAAATAGCAACCATTCCAACAACTTCACATCCTGCTTCCCTTAATGCATCAACACACTCCAAAGAAGATCCTCCAGTAGAAATCAAATCCTCTACTACAACAACCTTCATTCCAGGTTTTACTAAACCTTCAATACGATTATTTCTCCCATGAGACTTTGCTCCACCACGTACATATCCCATTGGCAAGTCTAAAATATCAGCAACCAATGCAGCATGAGCAATACCAGCAGTTGCTGTCCCCATCAAGCATTCACATTCAGGATATTTTTCTTTAATTAACTGTGCCAATCCTTCTTCAATATCTTTTCTCACTTGAGGATAAGATAATGTTAAACGATTATCACAATAAATTGGTGATTTAATTCCAGATGCCCAAGTGAATGGTTCATTTGGTCTTAAAAATACAGCTTGAATATCTAATAAGTCTTTTGCAATTTTTCTTTCCATATTTCTATTCTCCTTGAAATTGTCTATAAACTTCTCTATATGTTTCCACTGGATTATCAGCTCTTGTAATTGTTCTTCCAACAACAATATAACTAGATGTCATTTCTTTTGCCATAGCAGGTGTTGTTACACGCTTTTGATCATTGACACTATCACTTGCAAGTCTAATTCCAGGTGTCACTGTTAAAAAGTCTAGTCCTAAATGATCATGAATAATTTGTGATTCTAATGGAGAACAAACAACTCCATCTAATCCTGCTTCTTGAGCATTTTGTGCCCATTTTAAAACAACTTCTTCTAATGACTCATGAATTAATAATTCATCATCTAAAACTTTTTGATCTAATGAAGTCAAGCAAGTCACAGCGATACATAATGGTCTCTTTTCCCCACTTTTTCCTTCATTTAATCCTTCTATTGCTGCTTTCATCATAGCAACACTTCCAGAAGCGTGAACATTAACCATATCCACATCAAGCTTCGCTAATTGCTTCATCGCACTCTTTACAGTATTAGGG
>CATOPA010000174.1 GCA_951801965.1 uncultured Erysipelotrichaceae bacterium
GACACAATTGGATGAGGAGTTTATGCAATGGATTATGGATTTTCCAGAAAAACAAAAGCCCCATATGATGCAATTATTAGAGAAGTATAAAAATGATAAAGAGATTATCATTTTTCAATCAAGACAAGAAATAGATAATTATATATTGAGATTAAAACAAAAAAATATATGATAAAAAGAAAAAAGTTTTATATCAATAAGTATTCGAAGAATGAAATATAATCTCTAATGAGATATAGATGATATAGGTTAAATATACACTATGATAAATATAATATAAAAATGGGGAGAAAAAATGGTAGAAATAAAATACGTAGAGATTGAAAATAAATCATTTTGGAGTAGCTTAGACAAAGATTTATCAGAAAAACAGTTTGAAAAAAAGATAAAGGATAAAGAAGGATATGTCTTATATTTAGATCATCAGCCAATAGGAATACTTAGATATAATCTTTTTTGGGATCATATTCCTTTTTGTACATTTCTTTTTATTTCACATGAATTTCAAGGAAAAGGCTATGGAAAAAGATTAATGGAGCATTGGGAAAGTGATATGAGAAAGCAAGGGTATCATGTTGTTTTGACTTCTACACAGGTTAATGAAAATGCGCAACATTTTTATAGAAATTTAGGCTATAAAGATTGTGGAGGAATGATAATTGATGTAAAAGGATATGAACAGCCTATGGAGTTGTTTATGATAAAAACTATTGAAATAGATTCAATGAGAATATGATGGGAGATGAGAAAATGTTTATTAGAAAAGCAACACATCAGGATTTATCAAGGATTGCAGAAATATATGTTTATAATAATAGAAAAAATTACTGGCCTATTTTTAAAGATGATAAGTTTTCTTTTAAGGAATTACAAGTGGTCTCTCTTATTGATCAGTATTTTGGTAAAAAAGAAGTATTAGAACAAATCTTTGTTTATGATGATGACATTGTTAAGGGGTTTATAGAAATAAAGGTTACAGAAATTAAAAAAATATATGTTGATACTTTTTTTCAAAGCCAAGGGATTGGGGAGAACCTTATTCAATATGCAGTAAAAGAATATGGTGTCAATCATTTATGGGCACTAGAGAAGAATAAAAAGGCCATATCATTTTATGAAAGGCATGGTTTTTTAACAACAAACGAAAAACAGTTTGAAGAAGGAACAACTGAATATCTTATCCATTTAATAAGAACTCTATAAATAATGATAGAAAATGAAATCTTTTATAGTGTATTGCATTAAAAAATAGAAAAGAAGAACTTGACATAGAGTGTAGTCTATATAGTATACTTTTTGATAAGGAGGAGTAAAAATGTCTAAAGTTTATTTTACAAAGGAATTAACACCAGAAGCAATGGTGAAAATGTATGATGTTTTAAATGTTGAATTGAAAGGAAAAGTTGCCGTTAAGCTTCATTCTGGAGAAGTTGGTAATCAGAATTTTTTAAGACCTTCTTTTATGGAAAAAGTCATTCAACATGTGAATGGAACAATTGTTGAGTGTAATACTGCTTATGATGGCAAAAGAAATACAACAAAAGAACATTGGGAGACAATGAAATTACATGGATGGTGTGATATTGCGCAAGTAGATATTATGGATGAAGAAGGAGAGATAGCTTTAAAAATTGAAAATGGTTTTCATTTAAAAGAAAATTTTGTTGGTGAACATATACAAAATTATGATTCAATGCTAGTTCTTTCTCATTTTAAAGGACATCCTATGGGTGGATTTGGTGGAGCACTTAAAAATATATCTATAGGTATTGCCTCTTCACATGGAAAGGCACATATTCATGGAGCAGGTGTTCCTGAAGATATATGGACTGCTGATCATGATTCATTTTTGGAAAGTATGGCAGATGCAGCGTTATCTATTGTTGATTATTTTAAAGAGAATATCATCTATATTAATGTGATGTGCAATATGTCTGTTGATTGTGACTGTTGTGCAGTTGCAGAAGATCCAGCTATTGAAGATATTGGTATTTTATGTTCAACAGATCCTGTGGCTTTGGATCAAGCTTGCTTAGATTTGGTTTATGGATGTGATGATCCTGGTAAGGAACATCTTATTGAAAGAATTGAGTCAAGAAATGGTGTTCATACTGTTGAGGCTGCAGAAAAATTAAATGTTGGTAGCAGAAATTATGAATTTATTTGTATTGATGAAAGGTAGTTCCATTTTGGAATTACTTTTCTTATTTTAATAAGAGTAGTATAATGTTTTTGGTATGGTTGATGATATTAAATAATGGAGGAAATCGACAAGATGGCAGAAATATTAGATATTGTTGATGAAGAGGGTATTCCTACTGGTGAAGTAGTAGATAGAAATATAGCTCATTCATTAGGAATTTTGCATAGAACAGCTCATGTTTGGCTTTTAAGAGAAAAAGATGATAACATTCAAGTCTTATTACAAAAAAGAAGTCAGAACAAAGATTCATTTCCTGACTGTTTTGATATTTCAAGTGCAGGTCATATTCCAGCAGGTGTTGATTATATTTCTTCTGCATTGCGTGAACTTAAAGAGGAATTGGGATATGAAGCAAAACCAGATGATTTGATATATTGTGGAACAAGACGCTTTTTTATTAAAGAAAATTTTCATGGAAAAAATTTCCTTGATAATCAGATCAGTAATGTTTATATGATATGGGTGAATAAAAAAGAAAATGAGTTTGTATTGCAAAAAGAAGAAGTGAGTGAGGTTCAATGGTTTGATTTTTATGAATGTATGAAGAATGTTGAACAAAATCGCTTTTCTCATTGTATATATTTGGAAGAGCTTTTATTCATAAAAAATAAAGTAGAATCATTGAGATAAGGTATTTTTGTATAAATGTATGATAAACAAATAGAATTGAAAGGTATATAACATAAGAT
>CATOPA010000175.1 GCA_951801965.1 uncultured Erysipelotrichaceae bacterium
CATTTTAGCAATATCTATGAATGTTTCTATATTTCCATCTTCACTTCCAAAACAAAGATCAGTGACTCCAATAGCATTTAAAAGAAACATAGCTCCCTTGGCAAAATAATCTGCACTTTGACAAGCATAAACAAAAGGTAATTCAATCACAAGATCGACTCCAAATTCAACAGCAAGATGACTTCTTGTCCATTTGTCAATGATTGCAGGTTCACCTCTTTGGACAAAGCTTGAAGACATCACAGCAATCGTATAATCAGGATGAATCAATTTCTTTGCTTGTTGGATATGATATATATGTCCATTATGAAAAGGATTATACTCTACAACGATTCCTAAAATTCTCATCTTCATCACCTCTTTTCAATAGTTTAACATAATTTTTCGTTGATGAGAATTGAAATATGCTAAATTTTGATTGACATAATCAGCTAATTTATATATAATTGGCTATGCGGTGTAAAGGGTGATTTTTTTGAAATGGAATTTACAATGGTTAGTGAAACAAAAGAATGGTCATTTTCAATTTGATGAAATGCTTAGCTTTCCATCTGAGATGTTCCATAATTTATCTCAAATCAACGGTTTGAAGGATGTTCATGTCTGTGGACAAGGACGCCTTGATACAAAAAATCGTCAGTTATATGTTGATTTTCAGGTTGAAGGTCAAATGATTCTGCCATGTGCCGTATCATTAGAAGATGTGGATTATCCATTTCATATTTCTTCAACAGCTATTTTTGCTTTCTATAAACCAACAAGTGAAGAAGATGTTATAGAAGTTAAAAAAGATGTTGTAGAATTAACACCTGTTGTTTTTCAGGAAATCATGATGGATGTTCCTATGCGTGTCGTTAAAGATGGCGCAACCTTGAAAACCAAAGGCAATGGTTGGAAAGTATTAAATGATGGAGATATGCAAAGAGATGAAGATGATATAGATCCTCGTCTTGCAAAGCTTAAAGATTATTTTAAGGATAAAGAATAAGGAGGTGTACCTATGGCAGTACCACAAAGAAGAGTTTCAAGAACAAGAAGAGACAAGAGAAGAACACATGATAAATTAACAGTGCCATCTGTAGTTATTTGTCCTGAATGTGGAGAATACAAGTTATCTCATAGAGTATGCAAACATTGCGGAACATACAATGGTCAAAAAGTGTTATAAAAACTGCCCCTTATTCAAGGGCTTTTTTTATTTTTGTTGAATGTTTTATAATGAGATACATATAATGAGATAAATGCGAATATTTACAATGTATGAAAAATGATGTAGTATAAAAGCAATTGAAAAATGAATGTGAGGAAGAGTAGTGAAAAAATATAGAAGAAAAATCTATTACATTTTATTGATTATATCAGCAATCATACTAGGAGCAGGTATTGGACTCTGGAGAGTTTATTTTGGAGGCTTTCATGTGAGTTTACAGCAAACACAAAAGATAATGGAAGAGGATAATAGCTTTCAATATTATTATCGTTTATTAGATGATAATGAAAAGGAATGCTATCAAAAAATATTTTATGTATTGTCTCATTTTGAAGATAATGTACGTTTAAATAGTAGTGATATCAATAGTGTCCAATCGATTTTCGAGAGTGTTATTTATGACCACCCCGAATTGTATTATGTAAATTATCAATTTCAGTATCGTATTCAAGGAAATACAATGGTTTTTATGCCTATTTATGATTATGATAAAGAACAGGTTGATTCATATAATCAAAGGATAGAAGAGAAAACAAAAGATATCCTTATCAAAGCTAAGGAACAAGAAGAACCAGTGATGAGAGCAAAAGTTATTTATGATTATATTATTGAAACTGTCAACTATCATCAAAATGAAAATGATCAAAATATATTAAGTGCTTTTCTTGAAGGAACATCTGTTTGTGCTGGTTATGCTAAAGCATATCAATATCTATTAAGCAAGGCTGATATTGATGCTGTTTATATGGTTGGAAAAGCAAAGGAAACAGTTTCTCAAACAGCTCAGGGACAAGGACATGCTTGGATTATGCTGCATATTCATGATGATTATTATTATAGTGATCCAACTTGGGGTGATAATGAACAAGAGAGTATGAAACATACTTGTTATGGTTATTTTATGATGAGTGAAAAAGAAATGCTTGCTTGTTATAAACCAGAAGTAAAGTATGAAAAAACAAAAGATGTGGGAAATATATTTTTTCAACAAAGAGGTTGTTATATGAGCAATTATGATGAAGATATTCTTTCTCATGCTATTGTTAATGGATTAGAAAATAAGACAAGAATAGCTGAAGTAAAATGTGCAAATGATGAAGTATATCAAAAACTTAAAAAGAATATTCAATCAAGTTATTTAGGATATCGATTGTTAAAGGAAAATGAATGTTGGAGCAATCGATGTATTTATAGTTATAATGATGAATTAAAGTTGGTTGAATTATACTATTAAATGAGAAATGATTAGTCAAATAATGATTTCTCTTTTTTTGTAACTTGTGTTATCATAAATCATAAGTAGGTGAGAATATGATAATGGTAGATATTTTGATTGTTGTGGCAATTGTGTCAATGATTTATTTGCTGACTCATTTAACAATAGATACTCAAAAGAAAGAACAAAAACTTGCTAAAAAAAGAGCGAAAAAACCACAGCAACAAAAAGTAAAAAAGCGAAGAATATGGGTATTAGATGGACAAGAATTAGAAAAGAGAAGAGCAGGGGAATTAGGAGAACAAGAGGTTGCTTTTATTATTGAAGAGCTATTGGATGAAGATGATGTTTTAT
>CATOPA010000176.1 GCA_951801965.1 uncultured Erysipelotrichaceae bacterium
GGATATAGGAGTTAAACGAAAATCACTCATTTGCTTGAATACAAAGTACAAAGAAATTTTATATAATGATTAGAGCAAATACATAATTATAGAGAACTTCTTAAAAAAGTTCTTTTTTTATTATAAAAAATATGCTAGAATAATAAAAAAAGAGGTGGTATTTATGAAAAATACAATTTTATATACAAAATTTCATCACCATCATCATTGGAATACCTAGGGTTATATCATTTTGATACAACCCATTTTGCATATAAATAATTGGGTGTATCTGATGACATAGGAGAGTTAGCAAGTCATTAGACTTGCTTTTTTGTTTATTGAAAGGAGATAAAGATGGAAGAGTTTAAATATTTAATACCAGAAGAAAGCATTGATGCAATTATGAGCAATGTGTCTTTATTAAGAAATATTGAAGGGCATTTAAGAGAGGTATTTAATGAACATCATTATTTAGAGGTGTTAATGCCTTCATTTGAATATGTTGATTTATATAATGATGTTTCTATTGGAATAGAAGAAGAAAAGATGTTTCAGTTTATTAATCATGAAGGAAAAAGAATTGCTTTAAGAGTTGATTTCACTGTCCCTTTAGCAAGACTTTATAGTAACCAAAATGAGCAAGGGGAGAAAAGATATGCTTACTTTGGAAAAGTTTATCGTAAGGAGAAGAAACATAAAGGGAGAAGTAGTGAATTTTTCCAAGCAGGGATAGAATTGCTTGGTAAAGCAGGTTTTGAGGGAGATATGGAATGCTTGAATATTATTCAGCAAACACTTCAGTATTTAAAACTTAAAGATATTAAAATAGAATTAAGTTCTGCAAAGTTCTATAAAAGATTATGTGAATTGGTTGATGATTCTTCATTTGTCAATATATTAAAGAAAAGAGATATCTCATCTATGCAATTGTTGATAGAGAAAAAACAAATTCAAAGCCCATTGAAAGATTTGCTTATTCAATTGCCTGGATGTTTTGGAGATATCAACATGTTAAAGCAAATGATTGATATGATTCAAGATCAGCAATTAAAAAATGCTCTTATAGAATTAGAAACATTATATAATCAATTAGATCCACAAAAAAGACAGTGCTTTAGTTTTGATTTAGCAATGACACCTTCAATGAAATACTATACAGGAATCATGATCAAAGGGTATTCGCCTTATAGTGCTGAAACAATTATTAATGGTGGAAGATATGATCAATTGATGAGCCATTTTCATAAAAATGTACCAGCTATTGGATTCAGTTATAATTTAAGTCATATTTTGAAAGCTATTGAAAAGGAGGAAGAGCTATGTTAAAAATTGCAATAACAAAAGGGCGTATTGAAAAACAAGTTTGTCAATTGCTTCAAGAAAATGGTTTTGATATGGATCCTATCTTTCATAAAGATAGAGAATTATTGATTGAAACAAAAGATGGATTATCAATGATTTTCGCAAAAGCAAATGATGTTCTGACATTTTTAGAACATGGTATTGTTGATGTTGGATTTGTGGGAAAAGATACATTAATGGATAGTGATTTTCATGATTACTATGAAATGTATGATTTAAATATAGGAAAGTGCTATTTTGCTGTTGCAGCTTATCCTGATTATCGGACAAAAGTATTGAAAAGAAGAAAAAGAATAGCTTCAAAATATACAAAAGTTGCAAAGGATTATTTTACATCTTTACAAGAAGATGTTGAAATTATTAAATTAGAAGGATCAGTGGAACTTGGTCCAGTTGTTGGATTAAGTGATGCTATTGTTGATATAGTAGAAACAGGTTCTACACTTCAAGCAAATGGTTTAGAAGTGATTGAAAAAATTTGTGATATTTCAACAAAAATGATTGTTAATAAAGTGAGTTTAAAATTTAAAAGAGATGAAATATTAAATCTTATGGATGGGTTGAAAGGAGAAAAGGAAAAATGTTAAAAGTATTAGATTTTAAAGGAAATTATGATGATATTGCATTGAAGTTTGCTTCAAGGAAAGAAGAAGTATCACAACAAGTGAATGAAGCTGTGAATAATATTATTGATGATGTTAGAAAAAATGGAGATAAAGCGATTCTTAAGTATTGTCAAAAATTTGATGGTTTTATGATAGAGGATCCTCAAAATCTTATTGTAACAAAACAAGAAATATTAGATGGTGTTTCAACAGTTGGCAAAGAATTTATTCGTATTTTAGAAAGAACAAAGCAACAATTGATTGATTTTCATAAAAACCAGGTTGATAAATCTTGGGCTTTATATAAAGAAAATGGTGTGATTATGGGACAAATTGTAAGAGGACTAGAAAATGTTGCCTTATATGTTCCTGGTGGGACAGCAACATATCCTTCAACTGTGATGATGAATGCGATTCCCGCCCAACTAGCAGGTGTTAAAAATTTGGTTATTATTACACCAGTGAAAGAAAATGGAAAGGTCAATCCAACAATTCTTGCTGCTGCCTATGTGTGCGGTATTGAAAAGATATATAAGGTTGGAGGTGCACAAGGTGTTGCTGCCGTTGCTATGGGAACTCATACAATCCCTAAAGTTGATAAAATTGTAGGGCCAGGAAATATTTTTGTCGCAACAGCAAAGAAAAATTGTTATGGTATGGTAGATATAGATATGGTTGCTGGACCTAGTGAAATTTTGATTATTGCTGATCAATATGCAAATCCTAAATATATTGCTGCAGATTTGATGAGTCAAGCAGAGCATGATAAACTTGCAAGTGCTATTTTAGTAACGACTGATT
>CATOPA010000177.1 GCA_951801965.1 uncultured Erysipelotrichaceae bacterium
TCTCTCTTTTTTGTATTAAACACCTATACACACATATTTTTAAACAGATTAAACAAGTAATTATACAGAACTTTTTTCTTCCTCCTATCTTTATTATAGCACAAACGATTATTTATTTATTGAAAAAAGATACCTTTTTACAGGTATCTACATATCAATATCAATTCCACTTGTTATACGTTCATTGACTCTTTGTTTCATCTTTTCTATAGAAATACTTATACCTTCATAACCATTTAATCCATGTGCTGCAGCAAGTTCTTCAGTATAATCTTTTAATCTATAAACAGTAAATCCTACTCTTGTTCCATAAGCATCCTTAGGGTTTGTAACTTCATAGTGATTGACTAAAGGTGTCAAAGTAACATTTTCAAGAGATGTTTGATTACCCTCTTTCACTAAATCAAATGATAGCATGCCTTCTAACTGTGTATCTTCTTCCATCATACCACTCACAAAGTTTCCTAAACTATATGCTACTAAGGTTTTGTGACCATCTTGCCCTTCTATGTATTCTATTGGCTGTAACGTATGAGAATGTGTCCCAATGACAACATCAACTCCTAAATCAGCAAGTAAAGTTGCATACTTTCTTTGAAAGCTGTTAGCTTTGGTCTCATATTCATTTCCCCAGTGACAAGATACAATCACAAAATCACTGATTTCTTTAGCATTCTCTACATCTTGTTTGATGACTTCTTCATCAAACAAATTCATTGAATAAGAATGAGGTAATGGATATCCATTTGTTAGTTGATTATATGAAAGTAGAGCTATGGTGATTCCATTACATTCGATTGTTTCAATATGATCTCGTGCTTCTTTTGAATCATATAAGCCTATATATTTCATATCTGGATAATTCTTAAAAACTTCTATAGAATGAAGCAAAGCTTTTTCTCCTTTATCTAAAGAATGATTACTTGCTCCATTAACAATATCAAATCCAACATCATGCAAATTTTTAGCCATCACATCAGGAGTATTGAACTGTGGATAACCACTTGCACCATTTCCTAAAATAGTTTCTTGATTAACAAAAGCTAAATCAGCTTTTTCGATATATGGTTTGATATTTGCATAGTAAGGTGAAAAATCATAGTCATCTTCTGTTTTGGCTTCATCTAATAATCTTTGATGCATCAAGTTATCCCCTACAGCAACAAAAGAAACTCTGTTTTCTTTTTTCTCTGCAACCTTAGGATCATCCTCTGGTTTTTCTTTACTTTGACACCCTACTAATAATAGACATAGTACTAATAAAATTCTTATATATTTCATTTTTATCTACCTCGTTGTACTTCCAAATCCACCATTTCTTACTTCTGTAACATCATCATCCTCAACAATACCATACTGCATAAATATTCCCTGGGAAATACCTTGTCCTCTCTTAACATCAACAACTTTTCCCTCATTAGAATCATTTGTCACTTTTATAAAAATATGTCCTTCATTATCTGAATAAAAGTAATCACTATCAATAATTCCTACTGTATTATTGAGCTGTAATCGATACTTAAATCCTAATCCACTTCTTGGATAAATCATTAAAACCCATCTTTCATTCATTTCACATCTGATTCCTGTAGGAATCTTTATTGTTTCTTGAGGATTTAAATGTATATCAATAGGTGTATAAAAATCATATCCTGCTGATCCCTTTGTTGCTCTTTTTGGTAATTGGATAGACTCATAAATTTCCGCTATCTTTTCTTTTGATGCTGTTGCATCAAAATCTAAATAACTTTCTTCAAACTGCTGATAAGACACTTTATAAAATTTTGCTGTTTCCATATTTTTTCCCCTTTAATCATTATAATATTCTTCTAATGTTATTCCTTGTTCATGTAATTGTGTTGCCAAATCAACACCAACATAACGAATATGCCAAGGTTCATACCCATAATTTGTAATGGCTACCTTATCTTGAGGATAACGTAAAATAAACCCATATTTATAACCATCACTGACAATAAATTTTCCGATATCACTTTGAGCAACTGATTCACTTAAACGGTCTCCTGTTGTCTTATATGAAACATCCATAGCAAGACCTAATTGATGTTCACTTCTTCCAGGATAAGCACTATATTGTGAAGCATATTCTTCTCCATAAACCTTCACCATATTATTCCAATATTTTGTTTGTAAATCATTTGTACGATAACCTGATATCGAATATAGAACTATACCTTTGCTTTTAGCGTCATTATAAAATCTTGTATAAGCTTCATTTGCTTCCTTTCTTAACATTTGAGAAGGATTGTCTAAAACAGGTTCTAAATCATCTGGTGTCCACCCTTTTGGAATTTGATGCATTTTATTAATAAGTACTGTCACATCATCTGCAGACTCTACAGTATCGGCCTCAACATCTAAAGGACTAAAGATACCACCATCGTAGTATTCTACAACATCAACAATGAGCTTTTGTGCTGTTTCATTATCTGCTTGATCTTTTAATGTATAAGTCACTATAGACTGTCCTACTTTTGAAACATCTATCTCATTATATTTCACTTCATCTATTAACTCACCATCAACCTCATCAATAGCTTTATCAATAAACGCCAAATAATCAATATCACTATTTAGTCCAACTCTTACTCTTGAACTCTTTAGCTTCAATTCAGGAGCCTCAGTATCTTCTTCTTTCGTTTTTGCACAGGCAACCAAACATAAACACATCACTATTAATAATATTTTTTTCATTTTATCTCCACCTTAAATAAAAT
>CATOPA010000178.1 GCA_951801965.1 uncultured Erysipelotrichaceae bacterium
TGCCTGTACACTTAATAGCTGAGGACATTTTTGATAAGAATCATTTAAACGCTCACCTTCATCAATACCATACATTTTAGCAATATCATTAGCTGATATAACAATTCCCTTCTCTTCAACAACCATTGCTTTAGATTTTAAATATGGATGCATCATTTCCTCTATTTGACAATAACAATTATGAATTTGACTATGAATAATCAATCTTTCCCACATTTTTATCACTCCTCGATATATAGTATATATTATCTTGTTGCATTTTTCAATATATTTATGCAACTTATTTTATTTTTTTTATCATTTTGTTTATTTTTATAACAAAATAATGTATAATATGCATCAGGAGGGCAAGATATGGAATTAAAAGATATTATTAAAGATTATAAATATAGACACCAATTAACAAATGATCAGATTGCTGAACAACTTGGTGTAACAAAATCAACAATTAGTCGCTGGATATCTGGAGATGTCAAAAGAGTTCAAGAAGAAACTTTAGAAAAACTGAACGATCTTTTGGGCTATGATGTTGAGCCTATTTTAAAAGGAACAACTGTTAATTTAAAAAGACCAATTCTTGGTTATGCTAAAGCTGGATATAATATGTATATTGATGACAATTATCTTGGAGAGGAAGAAGTGACAGAAGAAGATTTTTATAAAGGAGATTATTTTATACAAATCGAAGGTGAGTCAATGATTGGTTCAGGAATTATGGATGGAGATTTAGCCCTTATTAAGCAATGTTCTCAAGTTCATTCTGGTGAAATTGCATTGATTTTAATTGGTGGAGAAGAAGTCACTGTAAAAAAAGTTATCAAAAAACCTGACATGCTTATTTTAGAAGCAACAAATCCTCTTATTGAAAACAGATATTTTTCTATTCAAGAAGTACAAGAACTTCCTGTTCAAATTATTGGAAAAGTCATTTACAGCAAAACATATCTATAAAAAAAGATTATATAAAATAATCTTTTTTTCATTTTATTTTAATTTTAATATCATATCATTCCACTTAGTGTTCCCATACTGAGATTGTGATAATCCAAGATGAACAAAACCAAACTTCTCATAATAATGAATAAGATGGTCTTTACAAGTTAAAACGATTGCTTTTTTATCCCTACTTTTCATGAGATCAATAAAATATATCATAAGGGCATAACCTACTCCTTGACATCTATATTCTTCTAATACATCTAAACCAAATACCATCTGATAATCTCCTTGAACATTATGCAATAAACAATTATCATAAAGTTCATCTGTTAAAGTAGGAAATGATGATGTACAACCATTAATAAATCCAATCACCTCTCCATTTTCTTCAGCAACAATAAAATTTTCAGGAAATGTTTGAAAGCGACGATGTATAGACTCTTCACTTGCTGCTTCTAATGGTGGAAAACACAATCTTTCAATATCAATAATCTTTTTTAAGTCATCTAGCTTTGCTAATCGTATATTCATATTCTTATTTCCTATAAAATTTTTTCTTTTGCTGATGTGCAGCAACTGCAATACACAAAGAGCGTGGAGATATTTTTCCAAGTACAACAGCTAATTTCATAATCAAACTTGGAATAATTACAATCTTTTTCTTCTTCATCATTTTCAAACAATATCGAACACATTCAGCTGCACTTATTCCTTTTAAAGAAAACTCAACATTAGCCACATAATTAAATTCTGTATGAACTGGTCCAGGGCATAAACATCCAATATAAACAGAACTATTCATATCTTTCAATTCTTTAGCAATGGCTTGAGTAAAACTTGTTACATAGGCTTTTGTAGCATAATATGAAGCCATATATG
Source organism: uncultured Erysipelotrichaceae bacterium (assembly GCA_951801965.1). GTDB lineage: Bacteria > Bacillota_I > Bacilli_A > Erysipelotrichales > Coprobacillaceae > CATOPA01. Next base: position 1,819 of record CATOPA010000178.1, read on the forward strand.
GACCACCTGGAAATAATCCAGCAGAAGAAGCAACATTTAAAATATATCCACTATTTCGATGATACATCTGTTTTAAAATAAGTTTTGTTAAAATGTGTAAAGCTTTCACATTAACATTTAACATATCTAATTCCTTTTCTAAATCCCCTTCAACAAAAAATCCACAATCTCCAAAACCAGCATTATTAATCAAAAGTTCTATATTAAAATCTTTCACCTTATCATACAAATCATAACATTGTTCTCTTTGAGATAAATCTGATGTTATAATAGTACATTCACAACCCAATTGATCCTTTAATGCTATTAATCTTTCTTCACGCCTTGCAACCAATATCAAATGATATTCTCCAGTTGACAAAGCTTTAGCAAATTCTTTCCCTATACCAGAACTTGCTCCTGTTATCATAGCATATTTCAACTTTCTTCAACACCTTTCCATCATTCAAATATACTCTCTCAATTTTTTCACTTCATATATTCATCAATAAAAAAACAGACAATTATTTAATTATTTCAATAAAATCATGAATATACTCCTGAATAGATTTATTCATGACACCTAAAACATGCCCACTGCATTGATTTACTGGTATCAAATATTTCTTAGCCTCGCTACAACTAATTGCTTGAGCCATTGCTGGTGAAATTTCTCCATACATAGAATTTCCAAAAACAATACCAATAGGTCCAACTATTATTTCCGCATGTTTAGCATTATATATAATTGCATTTTCTCCAGTTGCAACAACATTAGCCCCTGCTCTTTTCATATTACTCGTTGCAATACTATTTGTTCCAACAGCAATTACAAAAATATCTTCATTATATTTTTTTATATTTTCTATAAGTCCTTTACCTATTCCTCCACCTTGTCCATCAATAACCAATATTTCCATAT
>CATOPA010000179.1 GCA_951801965.1 uncultured Erysipelotrichaceae bacterium
TAGCTTTGATGCGTTCATATCAAAGACATCAACATATACCACCAAATACATGTATTACTGAATTTATAGATGAGCATTATCCTGATGAGTATCTTCAAAAAAGATATCAGAATATGAAACCAAAATAAAAATCTTGGATTATTTCCAAGATTTTATTGTATCTAAAACATATTGATAGACATCTTCTTTTTTTTGTTCATTTAAGATTTCATGCCTCATATGAGAAAAAAGATGTGAAGTCGTTTGCTTATATCCTCTTTCAATCATAAATTGAACAGCATTACTAAAGCTTTTTTCATTGACAATACAAGGATCATCTTCTCCAGCTATAAAGCAGATAGGTAAATCTCGATGATTGACTTGCCAGTTTTGAGGAGAGTATGTCCTTTGCATTAAACGAAATAATGTTTCAAATCCATTTGTTGTAAAAATAAAATGACATAAAGGATCTTGATTATAAGTATCGACAATATTTTTATCACTGCATATCCAACTGTTTGGTATTTTTTTATTGAATTTTTTGTTAAAAGCTTCAAATCCTATTTTTTGTATAAGTGATGAACGATGGTGGTCTCCAAAAAAAGTAGAGAGTATTTTTGATAATGTAATGCCTATACCACTTGCTGAGTTATAACTTGGACTACCACATACAAAAAGGCCATCAATATCATTATCGTATTGTTGACAATAACAACGAACAACTAGAGATCCCATGCTATGACCAAATAAATAAAGTGGTAAAGAAGGATATCTTTTTTTAATGAATAATGATATTTGATGTAAATCTTCTACAATCCCGATATCTCCATGTTCATAGAAGAAACCTAAATCATTAGAGTTTTTAATACTTTTTCCGTGCCCACGATGATCATGAATAATACAAAGGTAACCTTGTTTGTTTAAATATGACATAAAATCAAAATATCTTTCTTTATGTTCACACATTCCATGAGAAAATTGTATGATTCCTTTAGGATGTGAAGGACTCATAATGATAACATCTAATAAGAGTTGATCAAATTGTGATTTTATAGTTAAATGTTCTTTCATATTTCTTTCACCTCTTTTATATTATACATGAAAAGGGTATGAAAATCATTCTAATTCTTGTATAATAGAAAAAAGGGGTGATCATGATGAAAAAACCTATATTATGTTTTGATGTTGATGGAACACTAAGAGATAATGTGAATCATCAAGTCAGTGCTTCAACGAAAAAAGCTCTTCAACTTTTGAAAAAAAATGGTTATAAACTTTTGATTACATCAGGGAGAGGTGTTGATTCTTTAAGAAGAACTGGTCTTATGGATATGGAAGAATGGGATGGTTTTGTATGTAATAATGGACAAACTGTTTTAAATAAAAATCAGGATATCTTATATCAATCTTTTTTTCAAGATCAAACAGTCAAGGATACATTAAAGGTTGCTAAGGAGTTAGGATATGCAGTTGTTTTAAAATCTGATCCACGTATCATTACTCAGGAAAGTGATGAATATGTTTTAGAGTCTCAAAGATTTTTTAAAAGTGTGATTCCTGAAATAGGAACATATCATGGCCAAGATGTGAGTGCTATGATTGTTTATGGTCCAAAGCATTATGATTATGCACCTTTTTTTAAGATTAAAGGTTTAAAAGTGCTTCCTGGAGAATCAACTTATGCTGATTTAACCATTGAAGGTGTCACAAAAGCAACAGGTATTCAAAAATTAATGTCACTTTATGATATTGATGAATATATTGCTTTTGGAGATTCTTTAAATGATATGGATATGTTTAAAGAAGCTTCTTTAAGTATTGCGATGGGGCAAGGAAATGAACAGTTAAAAGCAATTGCGTCATATGTGACTTCGTCAATTGATGAAGATGGTATTTATCAAGCTTGTGTTCATTTTCATCTTATATAAAAGATATGTTATAAAATGGGAGGATAGAAATAATGACAAAAGAAGAAGCCATCATAAAAGCGCATCAGATGTATGCTTATGAAATTAGTGAACAAGCTGATAGTGAAAATCATGATTTTGACGCTCTTTGGCAAAGTCTTTATGATGTTTGTCAGCTTGCTACGTATCAAATTTTAGATTTGGATGATGATGAAATAGAAGAGACGAGAGAGTGGTTAAAAGAAACACAATCAATGACAAAAGATTATCAAGAAACAGAAATTTATTTTTAAGAAGAATATGAATAAAGTCATTGATACAAGAAAAAAATTTATTTTTACTACTAAAACAAGTTTTATTATTTGTCAAAAAGCTAATGTAACAAATAATGAAATAATAAATGCTTTAATTGAAGCAAAAAAGCGGGGTGTGGATGTAAAAATCATATACGATGCTGTTGCCGCTAATTCAATGAAGGAAAAAGTTCGTTGGTTAAGGGTTTCCGGCGTATCTCTAAAAGTTGAAAACTGGGGCGGAAAAGACCATGAGAAAAATATGGTAATAGATGGGAAATATTTTATAACAGGAAGTGCCAATTTTTCAAATTCCGGAATGAAAAAGAATGATGAAAACGTTTTAATATTTAAAAGCTCAGCTATTGCAGGATTTTACCAGAAGCATTTTTTAGATTTATACAATTCAATTGATAATAAATATTTAAAGTTTACGCCGCGTGCGGAAAGTTTTGAAAGCGGAAACTCTTGCTATGATGGCATAGATAACAA
>CATOPA010000180.1 GCA_951801965.1 uncultured Erysipelotrichaceae bacterium
GGTATAATCAGCATCTTCAATGCCTTTCGCTGTTTCTATTGTTTCTGATAATGCAGTAAAATCAGCACGTTTCACTAAGCCTTCCATCGCATTCTTAACGGATGAAACAGATTGATCTACACTCGCCTGTGGGCTGTTTTTATCATCACAAATCTTCTGTGCCGTTTGAATCGCTTGATTCAATGCCTTCATAGAATTCGGTGTGTAGAGATCGCTATTCACCTTTTTAGCTTGACTTAAAACATCGGATAACTCTGTCACATTAGCAATCAATGTCAATGCATCTTTGGCTTGCTTCAATTTCTTCACTTCATTATCCACTGTTTTCTGTGATGCGCTTGTATTGTTCAACACTTTTTCCGCATTCGCCAGTGCTTTATTAAAAGCAGCTACACTCTTAGGTGTGTAACCTGAAACATTAATACCCTTATATTCCGCAAGCAATGTGCGAAGTGTCCTGAAATCAGCCTTTATCACAGTAACAGGTTTTGTTGGCTTAGTTGTTGATTGGTTAGCAGAACTGTTAGTTGAATAATAGGGGACATAAGACGATGTAGATCCACCCGTTTCATGAATACGCTTTTCATCTTTATCTTTGGTGTCTTTATCCTTGTTCTTATCTTCTACATCTGTCTTTTCTTTGTCTTTGTTACCGCCAGTTTGACTGTCTTTATTGGTAGAAGTGTCTTTTGCGTCAACTTCATCATCTATCTCATCACCCCCAAACCAATTACATCCAGTTAAATTAAATGCCATTAATAATGCTAATATTGCATTCAGATTTTTCTTGCTTAAATTTTTCATGCTGTCTGTCCTCCTCTTAATTTTATTGTTATAAACATCATAATATGATATTCACGTTATTATTTTACGCCTTTTTCCATATTTCGACAATACCTAATCCGAACAAATCAGCTTTTTGTCTACGTTTATTTGATAAATGTCATTGTTTGATTCTCTTTTTTAGATTGTTAAAAAAATTCATTTTTTTGTTTCGGCATTTAAAAAGTGTCTGATTCAGCACCAAACACCATCTCATAATTATTGAATAGATCAATCTGATCTTCACTGTGTTATTATTAATTTTTAAAGACTCAGCAAACAATCTCTTTCAATTATTACCTTTTTCCTAGCTTTCCTTCATATGCATTTTTTACGCCTTTGCATTTTTGAAAAATGACATAAGAATAAGCTATCAGTAATCCTATGTTGAGTTGTGGATTAAGTAAATAGAAGTAATATCGGTTGATTTGTTTAGCTAGAGGCAAAGCTAATAACGAAATCAAAAACAGACAGAATGAATTCTCAGCATGAGAATAAAGAAAGGTTTGTTCATCGTCTAAATCAAACATCTTCATAACAACCCAACACGCACTTCCGATAACCCCAATATAGGATAGACACGCCGTCAATCTTTCTAACTTTTCGGAACATATAAAACTAACAAATTTTTTAATCAATTTTCCATCTCCTTTCATAGTCTTCTATATCTTAACATAATAATCATGATGTGATAATACCGTTATTCAATTTATGCTTTAAAAATCATAAAATAATATAAAAATAACAAGCATTGTAGATAAAGAAGGTGAACAAATGATTAAGAAAAGAGAAAATTCTATTAATTATCAAGATTTGGGAAAGAAAATAAATTATTACAGAATAAAGAAGGGAATCACCCAACAGGAATTATCCGATTTGATTGATGTTGTACCTTCCAATATATCACATATAGAAAGAGGAACCAACCATGTCAGTCTACCTACACTCGTTAAGATTGCGGAAGTATTGGAAGTTTCTTTGGATCAGTTGCTTTGTGAATCTGTTGCAGAAGCAAAACCGATAAGACAGAATGTAATAGCCGAACTTTTATCTGACTGTAGCCAAGCTGAATTAGAATCAATTACTGAAATCTTGGTATCGGTCAAAAAAGCAATTCGCAAATAATATACCTAAAATGGGTTTGCCAAGAAAAATGGGTAAGTTTAAAATTGGCAAATGCTTTTAATCATAGGAAATTAATTTCAGAACTTTTTGTCCTCTTTTTTATTTTTGCTATCTTTTTCATAATGAAAAAGTCTCCAAAATAGGAGACGCACAGTGTTTAAATTATACATTGCAAAATGCATTTGTATTTGATTTAGTCCTAATTTAAATAGTTAACGCTTTAAACAGGTGTTCATAGATATCAATCAGAATCTTCTTCGTTTATTCCATTCTGGCTTTTGAAATGTTACAAGCTTCTGCAATAGTATCAGAAGTAAGCAAGGTATCTAACATTGCCCACTTTCTACCTGAAGCATATATTTTCCCTGTTTTCACGATCTTTGATGGAACTATAGCTGTACCTAATTCATAAACAAAAAATTTACAGTCATCCTCAACATCAGGCATATCACTTACTTCAGAATGAAGATTATTCGTTATAGTATAACTCTCAATATGATGTATAGATTGCAACTGACCACGATATCTAAAAGCTATGTA
>CATOPA010000181.1 GCA_951801965.1 uncultured Erysipelotrichaceae bacterium
TTTAGCTATCATTCATATATGAAATTATTATTTTTCACTTATTTTTGTAAGAAGTTCAATAATTTTATCGTTTTGTTCTTTTAAATCTAGAAGTTCACGCATAAGAATATAATTTTGAGTATATATGGCTTCCACATACTTTATTGTGTCGTATTTTGCTGCTTGGCCTGTAGGGAGAGTTTTCATAAAATAACTTTGAATTTTATTAGCTTGCCCATGCATTCTACTAATAACTACTTTGCTAACAATGTCTAATCCCTGTAAATTGTACAAGGCAGCAAATTGATTGATTTGTTCTTCATTTATAGTAACATTTTTTGGCATCATCATTTTAATCCTCATTTCTTAATATACATTTATTATACCATAAAAGTTTTTTAATGCAACTTTTTATAAATTTAGGAGGTGCTTTCATGGAAAATGAACTTATAAATAGTTTTAATAAAATTACTGATTCTTTAAATAAATTAGAGAAATCAACAAAAAGTATATCAAATATTGTAGGAGAAATAAAGTCATTAGATAAAGTATGTTCTGCTTTATCTACAACATCAAACAAATTAGATACAAAAAATTTAAAAGATTATTTTGACAGTATATATAGTGGGTTAAAAAAAATAATGAATGTAGAAGGGGATTTAGAAAAAATAGGAATACAAATAAACAAAGTGTTTGGCATAGTTTCTGAAACTTCAGAAACATTGAATGATGGTGCTGGAAAATTTATTTCTGTAATGATGGAACTTTCGGGTGGAGTGGCAACGATGTCTAGTGTAGGTTCATCAATTACAGAAGTAGGGCAATCAACAGCGGCAATAGGAGAATCTATAGCAACTGTAGGAGCGCAGGCATCTATTTCTTTGGGAAGTGTGGCTACTGCTGCAGAAACGGCAACAGTGTCAACTGGGGGTTTTGGTACTGCTATGTCTTTTATGGCAGCTCATCCAGTAGGGGTGGCAGTAACAGCAATAGGATTGTTAGCAGGTGCTTTTTTAGGAGTTTCAAAATTGATGGGAGATACATCAGATGCATCATCTAAATTCAATGAAATGCAAGAAAAAAATCGTGAAAGAATTGATGAAGTGACTGAATCTTTAAGGGAAAATGCAGAAGAACTCAAAAATACACAATCTACAATTGATGCAGATTATTCACTAACATTAGATCAAGTTGATCAGTTAGTTGCAATGACTGGTAAAGATGGTTATGTTGGGAATATTGATGAAGCAAAATATCTCATTGATCAGATTAATGCAGTTTTACCAAATTCAGTTGAATTGGTTGATGGAAGTAAAGTTGTTTGGAAAGATCTTAATGGAGAAATTACAAGCAACACTGAAGAAATAAAGAAAAATATTGAAATATTAAAACAACGAGCTATAGTTGAGGCTTATCAAGAAAAATATCTAGAAGCCATAAGAGAAGAATCCTCAATTACTGCTGAGAGAGTAAAAGCTCAAAATGCTTTAGAAGCTGCTGAAAGAAGACATAATGAATTAAGAATGTGTGGTATGGATTTAACTAATGAAGAAAAAGCAGAAAAGCGCGAACTAGAAAAACAAATAGAAGGATATAGAAAAACAATTAAGTCATGTGATGAACAATTGGTGGAAATAACTAATACTACTAGAGATTTTGAAGCTATGCAGAAGTCATTATCTGGTAAAACTGAGGACATGGCAAATGCTATGGTAGAACAATATACTATTGTTGATATCAATGGAGAAAAAACATGGGAAAGTTTAGGAACTGGATTGATGAATTTGGATGCGAAAATTCAAGCACATACAGAGCATAGCAAAACAATGAGTGAATCCGAACTAGCAGCAACAAAACTTGCTAAAGATTCTATTGTAGAGTCTTTACAAGAAAAAGCAAGAGAATATGGTTATTCATATAATGAAATGATAGGTGTATTGGAAAGACAAGGAATTTATTTAAAGGAGGAAGAAAAGACACAATTTAGAGAGAGCTTATCAATAATTGATAAAAGTGAAAGAGAAAAGCAGAGAATTGTGCGTGATAGTAAAGAATATATAAGAGATATTAATAATAGTGGACTTTCTGTTATAAATGAAGATACAAAAAAGAAGTTAGAAGAAGCGTATACCATATTTGCTGAAAGTGGAGATGTGAGTGGAAAAAGATTATGTGGGGAGCTTCAAAGAAGTATTCATGATAATAATGGTCAAGTCACAGATGGAATGCATGAACTTGTATGTAAGATTACAAAACAAGCAGAGAATACAAAAATTAAGCTTTTAATAACAACTGAAGTTGAAGATGCGACTGTGAAAATAACTAGTATGACAAAAAAAGTTATAGCTTCGTTACCATCATTTATTAAGATGCGTAAATTTGCTTCAGGAGGATTCCCATCAGTAGGAGAGATGTTCATCGCAAGAGAGGCAGGACCAGAGCTTGTAGGAAGAATCAATTCAAAGACAGCTGTCGCAAATAATGACCAGATCATTACAGGA
>CATOPA010000182.1 GCA_951801965.1 uncultured Erysipelotrichaceae bacterium
AACCCGCTATAAAAAAAGCAATAGATACATATGGAAAGCATCGGGTTTTGGTTATTGCTACTCCTATTACCATCAAAGGAGAAAAAATTCATAATTTAGTTAATAGAGTTGATAAGCATCATCTTGTCGACTTGGTTGCACTACCTAAACTTGTTCATTTTGCTGAGAATTTGAATTTTCAATCAGATGAAGTTTATCAATATCTTTCAGATGAACTTTCAAAATATCCTTTAGATGAATATTCTTCTTTAGTTTTAGGATGTACACATTTCAATTACTTTAAAGATACATTACGTTCACTTCTTCCTTCAAATATTCACATCATTGATGGAAATGAGGGAACAGTTAAGCATCTTATAGAATATGTCACTCAACACGAAAACAAACAAAGCATAGAATTTTATTTTTCGGGTGACCCTCTTCAAAATGATAAAGATATTCAAAAAATAAAACATTATTTTTCACGTTTAGATGAAATGATCAAAATTCAATAAAAGGATGAACGCTTTTGTTCACCCTTTTTTCATTGGATAATTTTCAGATGTTCACTCCCACTTACAATAAAACCAATATCTTCAATTGTTTTATGAGACTGAATATAGCCATTATAATCTTTTGAAGATATACTAAGCTCTTTCCCATTTATTTGATATATTCCATTCCAGTAATCCATCATTTGAAAGTTTTCATTAAAAGTTATATCTATCATCCATTCATGACAATCTTTTTGTGTATTATTATAAACTGTCACTCCATATTTATAATAGTTTTTTCCATTACTTTCCCAAGTGTCTTCTAAATTTAAAGAATATTGAATAATATTACCTGACGATTTTACAGCAGTTTCTTTATCTGAAGAAGAACCCTCCGAGGAAGCAGTAGATAGTGTTTCTTTATTTGTTAGCATATGATATAACCATTTACCAGAATCACTTAAATCTTCAAATGCAAACCCTGCTTTTTTATGACAATGTGATTGAAAAATCGCTGATGTTTCATTTTTATTTGAAATATTCCAAGCAACATAACTAACTTTATATTTATCCAATAATTGAATCCATTGATTTGCCTGATCATCATCAATTTGTCCTTGACCACTGGCATCGCATATTCCATATTCTGAAACAAAAATTGGTAAACCACTTTGAATAACAGAAGTCATTTTCTGTCTTAAGTTTTCCTTATGTGTACCAGCATAAAAGTGCAAAGCATACATAATATTATCATATTCATCCAATGGACTTTCTAAAGCCTCATCTACATCCTGTGACCATGTTGGTGTTCCTACTATAATAATAGCATCACTATCATTTTTTCGAATCACTGAAATGACTTCTTTAGCATATGTTTTAATATCTTGCCAACTTGTATAACTATTTGGTTCATTGCAAATTTCATAAATGACATGATTATATGATGAATATTTTTTAGACATTTCTTTAAAGAATGACTTTGCTTCATCTTTATATGTGAGTGGATTTCCATCAGATAAAATATGCCAATCAATAATAACATATAAATCATTTTGTATGGCATATTGTACGCCTTTATCAATAAGTTCTTTTAATTGTTTTTGATTTCCTCCACTACAATATCCCCCAGATTCTGCTGTATACATAGCTAAACGAATAACATTAACGTCCCATTGGCTTTTAAGTTCACTAAAAAAATCATTATTAATATAGTCAGGAAACCAAGAAATTCCATGTGTACTCAGTCCTTTCAATTGAATAGGATTTCCTTGACTATCAACCAGCTGACTTCCTTGTACTTTTAATTGACCAGAAGATGAAGGTGTTGGTAAAAAAGTTGTTTGATTTTCTTCAATACTTTCTTGTGCTTTTTTATCATTCAATTCATCTTCAGGCTTTGCCTCTTTATGGCATCCAGCAAACAAAAGGCATAAAATTATAATAAATAATTTTAAAAATTTCTTCATCATTGATATCACTCCATAAATCAAGTATATCTTATAAAATCATGTTTGACAATATAAAGAATAGGCAAAGAAAAGACCATATGTCAAACTCTTCTGCTTAATTTTATGGTCTTTTTTTACAATGAAATATTTATTTGTTATAATTACTTAAATTTAAGAATTAATAATTGCATGTTCTATAATAAATTGACTTGATTTCATTCGATTAAAATCACGTTTTAAATCTTCAATGTTAATCTTCTCTAATACTTCTTCCTTAGTTATTTGGTTATGTTCTGCAATAGCTTGTACTTGTTGATCAATTTCTTCATCAGTTGTTGCAATATTCTCAACCTTAACAACCTCATCAATAATTGCTTCAAAAATAGCTTGATTTTTTGCTGCAGGTTCTAATTGTTGACGTAATGTTTCCATTGTCATACCTACCATTTGTAAATATTGTTC
>CATOPA010000183.1 GCA_951801965.1 uncultured Erysipelotrichaceae bacterium
GTTCCATGCCGATGATAGGAAGAGAATATTTTTCTCTCATATATTGAATAGCAGCACTTGTTGCAGTATTGCAAGCAATGACAATTGCTTGAGCTCCTTTGTTAATCATAAATTGTATGATATCATCAACATATTTAATGATTTCTTCACGTGTTTTTTCGCCATAGGGAACATTCTTTACGTCAGCATAATATATAAAGTGATCATTTGGAAGATATTTTAAAGCCAAATGTAAAACGGATAAGCCACCTATGCCTGAATCAAATATACCAATTTTCATTTATATCCTCCTTATATAAGTATAGATAGCTCTATTATAGCACAACTAGAAAATATGTGAAAATATGAAAAACACTTTTTGATAAATTTTAAAGATATGAAAAAATATATTTTTTTCTATACGTCTTAAAAAAAAGATGTTAAAATACTTCTATGTTAAAAATAAGGAGGGAAACAAAATGATAAAAATTGGAATTGTAGGATATGGAAATTTAGGCAAGGGTGTAGAAAGTGCTATTGTGCATAGTTCTGATATGACTCTTGTTGGTGTATTTACAAGAAGAAACCCAAAATCAGTTCATACATATACTGATGTTCCAGTTTATGGTATGGATGAAATTTATAAAATGAAAGATCAGATTGATGTTCTTATATTATGTGGTGGAAGTGCTAATGATTTACCAAAACAAACTGTTGAATTAGCTCAGTACTTTAATGTTATTGATAGCTTTGATACACATGCAAAAATACCAGAACATTTTGAAAATGTAAATAAATCAAGTGAGAAGAGCCAACATGTGAGTATTATTTCAGTTGGATGGGATCCAGGCTTATTCTCATTAAATCGCTTATATGGACAAGCCATTCTTCCAAACGGAAAAGATTATACTTTTTGGGGAAAAGGAGTGAGTCAAGGCCATTCTGATGCTATTAGACGTGTTGAAGGAGTTCTTGATGCAAGACAATATACAATACCAGTAGATGAAGCATTAGAAAGTGTAAGAAATGGAGATAATCCATCATTAACAACTCGTCAGAAACATATGAGAGAATGTTTTGTTGTTGCAAAGCCAGATGCGGATTTAAGCAAAATTGAAATGACTATCAAAACAATGCCTCACTATTTTGATGAATATGATACAACTGTTCATTTTATTACTCAAGAAGAACTTGATAAAAATCATAAAGGTATTCCTCATGGTGGAATTGTTTTTAGAACAGGAACAACAGGTCTCAATAATGAAAATAAACATCTCGTTGAATATAAATTAACATTAGATTCTAATCCAGAATTTACTTCAAGTGTTTTAGTAGCTTATGCACGAGCTGCATATCGTATGTATCAGCAAGGACAATGTGGGTGTAAGACTGTTTTTGATATTCCTCCAGCATATTTACATGTTGAATCGGGAGAAGAACTTCGTAAAAAGCTTTTATAGTTATGAAAACTCATATGCTTCATAAGAGAGGCATATGAGTTTTTTTGCAAATCATAGTATTTATATTTTAATCATTGAATAATGTAAATTCTAAACAATAAACAAGGGGATGAAACATTGTTGTATTAAAACCATAACAAATGCAATCATCTATTTCTCCATCCCAATCATTATTTAATTGTTCTAATAATGGCTTGACTTGCTCCATGGATAAATCACAAGTTACATAAAATTCACTATGATCCTTTATACCTGCATACTCACGAGCAGTAGAGATAGAGAACATTGGATTTATTCTTAATAATAAGTCCTTAATAGATTGATAATCATTTTCATTTTCACTCGAAATAATTATATGGAGTCTAGCTAACATAAATATCCCTCGCTTTCATTTATATTTTAACATATATATCATATAAAATGAACTCCCAATATGTTATAATACATCTTGGTGATAAAAATGTATTATGTTTATATGTTAAGATGTTATGATAATACTCTCTATACTGGTATAACAACTAATGTAGAAAGAAGATTTCAAGAACATTTGTCTCAAGGAAAACTGTCTGCAAAATATACAAAAGTACATAAAGTCAAAAAGATAGAAGCAATTTGGCAATGTGAAAATAGGCATCTTGCATCACAATTAGAGTATTATATAAAAAAACTAACAAAGCCCCAGAAAGAAAAACTTATTCAAGAAGAAAGGGTGTTTTGGAAATATTTTAAACATATAAAAGAGTGTGATTTATATCAGAGAATAGATTTATAGAGTATAAATTCTTAAAAATAATTGACAGAATCAAATAAATTGGTATAATATACGAGTGCAATAAATGATAGCAGCACATAGAGTGGCAGATTGATGTGTTTGTAACAATAAGGATGTAGAGTACTTTGCTGCAATAGGAAATAC
>CATOPA010000184.1 GCA_951801965.1 uncultured Erysipelotrichaceae bacterium
TATCAATTCCCATTAATGATGCGGCAATCAATGCACTTACGATTGCTATAGACTCTTGATCATCTTCCCCATCATGTCCATTTGCATTCGTAATAGGTCTATCTTCTCCATAAAATGCTGGAATCATATAACCCCCATATTTATCATCTCTATAAATAGTAGAATAGTCTCTTCCATCTTTAACTGAAAATTCTGTTTTCTTTTCAAAGTTTGTAGCTGTATAATCGAAAATAAAATTATGAAGATCCTTTCCTCTTTGTAACCAATCAATCAATTTATAATGACTTGGTAAATTAGGCATATTTTCTATTGTACTTATACTCTGCTGTTTTAAATTTCTACCTTCTATTTCACTTGCGTGAACAACATTGATTTGACATAGTATCATGAAACAAGATAAAAATCCTAAAAGCGTTTTCTTTTTCATAATTATCCCTCCTCTTTTTTTAATTATGACATATGCATTTATGAAAAAAAATATGGATTTACTTGAAAAATACCAGTTTTTACTTTAATTTTCTTATGTTTTTCATGATTTTATAGATACTTTATTTTTGGAGTGTTATAATATGCAAAGGAGGTTTTTGTTGTATGAATCATAAAGTCACTATGAAAGATATTGCTGATAGACTTCATGTTTCCATTAACGCCGTCTCTCTTGCATTAAATGATAAAGAGGGAGTTTCTCAAGATTTAAGGATTCAAATATTAGAAGCAGCAGTAGAAATGAATTATCCTTTAAAAAAACTTAATTCTAAAATAACATTAAAAAATAAAACAATTGTTCTCATGATTGAAGAGAAAAAGAAAAATGATACATATTACTATCTTGATATTTTGTCGCATATAGAAAAGGAAGCTTCATTATTTGGTTATAGAATACTCACTGAATACTATGACTATCATAATTTTGATGTACCAAAATGTATTCAAGAGCATCATGCTGCTGGTGTTATCATTCTTGGAAAAGTCAATGATCAAATGATTTATTTATTGCGTTTATATATAGAATATATCCTTTGTGTAAACCACTCTGTTCCTTATATGAATATAGATAATATTACTACTAATGATTTTCTTGGTGGTTATTTAGCATGTGAATACTTAATAAAAAAGGGATATAAATCTATTGGATTTGTTGGAGAAATAGAAAGTTCTAAAAATTTTAAAAGAAGATTTCAAGGATATAGACAATGTATGATAAATTACTTTCATCCTAAAAAAAGTGACTTTATTACTCTTACAAAAGGTATAGAAAAAGCAGTTTTGGAAAATGATTATCGTTACATCCAAAAAATGTTACTAACCTATTGGCATATGCCAGATGCTTTTATTTGTGTTAATGATCGCAATGCTGCAACAGTTATCAAAGCCTTACAATATAATGGTTATAAAATCCCAAAAGATATCAAAATTGTTGGATTTGATAATATGGAATTATCTTCAAAAATGAAACCAACTTTGACTTCTTTAGAAGTCAGTAGAAAAATTATTGCTAAAAAAGCAATACGCAGAATGCATGAAATGATTCACGAACATACAGTTCCTGAAACAATTCAGCTTTCTCCTCAAATCATCGAAAGAGAATCTACAATATAATAAATTGAGAACGGCAAACCGTTCTCAATTTTCTTTTCAAGATAGCATTATTTCTTTCTTCTTATAAACATTATTTAAATATATATTATGACAATACTCTCATAATATCCTCTTCATTTTCTACATCAAAAATATGAATCGTTAATTCATTTAACTGTTCTTCTGTACTTTTCTGTATCTGTAATTCTGTCTCTGGTGTTAATCCTCCTAACTTTTGTTCAAGTTGTCGGACTAAAGTTTTCATCTTACCTTCTGTTAGACCTACAATTTTTCCTTCTGCTAAGCCTTCAAGCCTTCCTTTATTTCTAATATTATCCATGATTTCACACATCTCTCTTCTTCCCTCCTGATTCTCTTTATAATATTTGACTTTATTTCTTAAGACTTCATAATACATGTCTTCTGCTTTTTCACACATAAAGTCATGCATTAATCTTCCTAAGTGATTTTCTTCCTGTATACTGGCATTGACATATATTATCTCTGTTCTATCTTTAAACTTATCTCCTGTTTCTTTGATGACTCTATCAATATGATAGATAGGTAATCCTTTCTTTAAGACATCTTTCTCTGTTGTAAAGATGACTGTGACTGATGGAATTTCATTCCATCTCTTTCCTTTCTTAAAGACATAACTATCTATAAGACTCTGATGATATCTGGCTCTTTGTGGAACAGCTCCTTGACTTTGTCTTTGAA
>CATOPA010000185.1 GCA_951801965.1 uncultured Erysipelotrichaceae bacterium
ATTTATAACAAAACAATACTCTCAACATCACTTGATGAGATGAAATGAATAGTCCTAGTTTTTATATTTTATATGTAAAAAAATATATTTACCCTATTTTCAATTTCCACTGTCATTATGCCTATTACACATTTCCATCATAAAAGATTTTCTTTCATTTCCTATCATTCATTCTCTTGGATAATACTTCATAAGTACAAGGAGACTACTCTTTATTAATAGGTATTTCATGAATTTTTAAATCATTTTCATATTATTGAATGAGTCCACATGACATAAAATATTTCCATAGTTCATCACAATACTTTGATTTTGCAATAGCTTCTGCCCTTATTTGCATACACTCAAGAAGATGTTCTGTCAATTTATCAATTTTATCATTGCTATATTCTATAATCTCATAGTTTTCATCAACATATGATCCCATTAAAAAATGAACATCAACAAATTCTTCAAAATTTCTTATATTCTCATAATACTTAGAGTAAGTCCTTTTAAAATCATTCCATTTCTTTTGATCTTTGTGAAACTTCAAAAAACGATCCATATAGTCATATATCTTATTAGCAAAATTCATTTTACAAAAATTTGCATTATCACTTTTTCTTCCCACTTCTAAAGGAAGCACCCAAAAATTAGCAAGGCAATGATACTTATGATAATAATCTTGTAACCATTTTGGCCATTGATGCTCTGGTGTCCTTTGAAGATTACTTTTACCTGCTTCAGGCACTCTATTAGCAATCATATTAAAACTATTCATTGTATCTCCAGCAAACTCATCATCAGTTACGTTATGATCACTATTCAATAACGAATTATTCTTTAAAATATCCTTATACAAAATATTATAAAAGCCTATTGCAAAATCTGACATATCTGCATCTAAATTTATTGGATATTTTTTATATCTATAATATGTTTGTGTAGTCTCAATAACCAACTCTTTTCTTTCAATGACAATTTTACCAGCACTATATTCAGTATTTTGGATTGGCATAAGCATTATATCATACACTTGCCTTTGTTTCTGGTTCATTCTCATCACAAATCCTTTCATCAATCCTATCGATATACTCATTTTCCATATCTATCTTCAATCTTATTGAAATTAAAAAGCTTATAAATATATTTCACTAACAATTAACTATCAAGAATCAAGCAAATACAATCATTTACACTTACAAAGTACTGTAAAATCAATTCTTTGTTCTTGACATCAAAACTATGCTTTCCACATGTTCTGTGTGTGGAAACATATCATACAAATAAGCATCTTTAGTGAAATAACCTACTTTTTTAAAAAGCTGTAAATCTCTTACTTGAGTTGTAGGATCACATGAAACATATATGACTTGTTTAGGCTTCAATTTCCCAACAGCATCAATAAATTCTTTTGTGCTCCCAGCTCTAGGAGGATCCATAATAACAGTGTCAATATGTTGATTTTGTAAAGCTAATGTTTTCATAAATTCAGTCGCATCTTGATTATAAAACTCAATATGAGATATTTTATTCATTTTGGCATTATTCAAAGCATCATGATAAGCCATTTGATTTAATTCAACGCCTATCACTTTTTTAACATATGGAGAGACAACCATGCCGATTGTTCCTATTCCACAATAAGTATCTAAAACTGTATCTTGATTGCTCAAATCTAATAATTCAATAACCTTATGATAAAGACGTGTACATTGATGATGATTAATTTGATAAAATGATTGAGCAGATATTTTAAAAGTCAAACCACATAATTCATCTACAATAAAACCTTTTCCATACAAAATCTTTTCTTTTTGTCCTAAAACAATACTTGTCTGTCTTTGATTAATGTTTAAAACAATTGATTGAACATGAGGACACGCTTTTACAAGTTCTTGGCAAAATGATTTCGATCCCTTAAAAATAGAATCATTAGCAACCAAAACAACAAGCGTTTGATCTTTTTGAACAGCTCGACGTATTAAGACATGTCTTATTAATCCCTTGTTCTTTCTTTTATCATAAATTGACACTCTATATTTTCTAAAAAGTGATTGTATTTTTTCTAAAACTTGATGTGTTTGTTGATCATGTAATAAACATTGAGAAATGGGAACAATATGATGTGTTCCTTCTTCATACAAACCATACTCATAATTTTGATTAAATGCAACAATCACTTTATTTCTATAATGATAAGGTTCATCCATTCCACAAACTGGATGAACCTTTATTGTTTTATCAAATAATTTTTGACAACGCTTCTGTTTTTCAACTAACTGTGTTTGATAATCAATATGTATATAT
>CATOPA010000186.1 GCA_951801965.1 uncultured Erysipelotrichaceae bacterium
AGGTAAATAAAGAATTAGAAAGACAGATGAAGACATTATCTAGAACAGATATTATTAAAGAATCATTAGAAAACTATGGTGGAGCCATTATTGTTGATACTATTGAAGAAGCATTTGATGTCTCTAATTATTTAGCACCAGAGCATTTAGAAGTCTTAGTTAAAAATCCATTAGAAACACTACCACTCATTCATAATGCTGGTTCTATCTTTTTAGGAGAATATACTCCAGAGCCACTAGGAGATTATATGTCAGGAACAAACCATGTGTTACCTACTGGAGGTACAGCAAAATTTTATAGTGCTTTAGGTGTTTATGATTTTGTTAAATATTCATCATATAGCTACTATCCACAAAATATACTATCTGAGTTTAAAGATGATGTTATTCAATTTGCTAAATTAGAAGGGTTAGATGCACATGCAAACAGTGTTGCTGTTAGATTTGAGGAGGAGAATAATGAGAACTAGTTCAATCGTTAGAAAAACAAAAGAAACAGAAATCACAATGACATTAAATATTGATGGAAGCGGTCAAGCAAATATCAATACAGGTGTTGGATTTATGGATCATATGTTAGAACTCTTTGCCTTTCATAGTGGTTTTGATTTAGAAATTCAATGCATTGGTGATATCAAAGTAGATAGTCATCATACAGTAGAAGATTTAGGAATTGTTTTGGGAGATTGTATTAAGGAAGCATTAGGTGATAAAAAAGGAATCTATCGATATGGTCAAATGGCTATTCCAATGGATGAAGCACTTGTGACAACAACATTAGATTTAAGTGGACGCTCTTATCTTGTTTATCATGCAACTCTACCTGCAATGATTTTAGGTAATTTTGAAACGGAAATGACGAAAGAATTTTTTAAGGCAGTGAGTGACCATGCTTTTATGACATTGCATATTCAACAAGTTTATGGAGAAAATACTCACCATATTATAGAAGCTATGTTTAAAAGCTTTGCAAGGGCATTAAAACAAGCTGCTGCAATTGATGAAGTCAACAAAGATAAGGTTATTTCTTCTAAGGGAATGTTATAAAGGTGAAAAATATGATTGTGATAATTGATTACAATGTCGGAAACTTAAAGAGTGTAACGAATGCATTTCGTCGTATAGGATTAGAAACTGTTGTTAGCAGAGATCATAATGTTATCAGACAAGCCAAAGGCATTGTCTTACCTGGAGTGGGAACATTTTTGATAGCAATGGAAAATTTAAAAAAGTATGATCTGATTGATATTTTAAATGAGAGAAAAGAAGCTGGTATTCCTATATTAGGAATTTGTTTGGGTATGCAAATTTTATTTGAAAAAGGTTATGAAATAACAGAAACAAAAGGATTAGGTTATTTGCAAGGAGAAGTTAAATTCATGAAAACAGATGAAAAGATTCCTCATATGGGATGGAATGAACTTCATATTTGTAAGCAACATCCACTTTTGAAATATATTCATGAAAATGATTATGTTTATTTTGTGCATTCTTATATGGCATATACAACGCCTCAACAGTTGATTTCATATTGTGATTATGGAGATTTACAAGTGAGTTCTGTTGTTGCTAAAGATAATGTTATGGGATGTCAATTTCATCCTGAAAAAAGTGGAGAAGTTGGTAAAAAAATATTATTAGCATTTAAGGAGATGATATCATGATACTTATACCTGCAATTGATATAAAAGATGGACAAGCAGTGAGATTATATAAAGGGGATTATCAACAAAAAACAATTTATTCTTCTTCTCCTAAAGAAGTTGCATTGAACTTTGAAAAAATGGGAGCTGATTATTTACATGTTGTAGATTTAGATGGTGCTAAGGAAGGAACAACAAGTAATTTAGAAACGATAAAAGAAATAAAAAAGGCTTTATCTATTCCCGTTGAATTAGGTGGTGGTATTCGTGATATTGAAACGGTTGATCTCTATTTAAATGAAGTAGGTATTGATCGTGTCATCCTAGGAACAGCAGCTATTGAAAATCCATCATTTTTAAAAGAAGCCTTAAAAAAATATGGTCCAAAACGTATTGTTGTAGGGGTAGATATTAAAGATGGATATGTATTGACATCAGGATGGTTAGAAACGTCACAAGTTTATTATTTAGACTTTTTAAAGCAATTAGAAGATTTAGGTGTTGAATATATAGTGTGTACAGATATTTCAAAAGATGGAACAC
>CATOPA010000187.1 GCA_951801965.1 uncultured Erysipelotrichaceae bacterium
ATTCAAAAGAGAATGTTGTTATAACAGGAGAAGCACCTGTTTCATTAATGTATCATTATCATTTGGATGTTATTTCTTATTCAAAGGGAAAAGGACATTTATATTGTACATTAAATGGTTATAAACCTTGCCATAATCAAGAAGAAATTATTCAACAAAGACAGTATGATAGTGAGGCTGATTTAGAAAATCCAACGGGTTCTCTTTTCTGTTCACATGGTGCTGGTTTTTATGTCAAGTGGGATGAAGTGAAAAATTATATGCATCTTCCTTTACAACAAACGAAGAGAATGCAACATTCATCTTCTTACTCATATCGTTCATCGTTAAATGAAGATGATGAATTAGAAGAAATATTTACAAGAACATATGGACCTATAAAAAGAAAAGACATGAATCAATCAAAAGAGCACCAACAAGAAAAAAAGATAATTAAAAAAAGCAAACCACAATGTTTATTAGTAGATGGATATAATGTTATTCATGCATGGCTAGAGCTAAAAGAGTTGGCAAAAGATAATCTTGATGGAGCAAGATTAAGATTGATGGATATGATGTGTAGTTATCAGGGATATAAGAATTGTTTATTAATACTTGTTTTTGATGCGTATAAGGTGAAAGGGAATATAGGAGTGGCATGGCAATATCATAATATTTATGTCGTCTATACCAAAGAGGCACAAACAGCAGATATGTATATTGAAAGAGCAGTACATACTATGGCCGAAGAATATACGATTACTGTTGCGACTTCAGATGCATTAGAACAGTTAATTGTGACAGGAGCAGGAGCTTATCGTATGTCATCTCGAGAATTAAAATTAGATTATGAATATATGAATCATTATCAACAAGAAGAATACAAAAGACAACAGGGACAAGGACATACTTATTTGTTAGAAGATGTGAAAAATTATAAAGAAAAGTAAGAATGTTTTATAAAAGAAAGTTATTGAAGGAAGCAAATTTTAAGCTTCCTCTTTTCGTTTGATATGTTCATAAAGTTCATATGTAGCTATACAATCAGCGAGTGCTCTATGTTCATTTTGAGATAAATGAAGAAATTGAACCATATCACTAAGACGATGATGTTTAAGTTGAGGATAGGCTTTTCTAGAAAGATATAGGGTGTCTACATATTCGTTATGAATATCAATATTTAACCCATTCGCAAGAAAATTTAAATCAAAAGAAGTATTGTGTCCAACAATTGTATCTTGTCCAATGAATTCTATGATATCTTTTTTAATATCCTCTAAATAAGGTGCATTGATAATCATTTCATTAGTAATACCAGTTAAATGGGTAATAAATAAGCTAATCTTCTGCTTAGGGTTAATCAGTTGAGAATATTGTTGAACAATTTTATTATTTCTTATTTTAAGAATACCAATTTCTATGATTTGATCTTCTTTCCAAGATAAACCAGTTGTTTCTAAATCAAGTACACAGTAGTGATTGATAAATTTTTTTGTATATTTTCCTCTTTTTTTTGGTTGCATGCTTATCATTCCATTCACTTCCTATCATCTTTATTATAATGAAAAAATAAGAGAATGATAGTATTATTTTTTATAAATATTAAATAAAAACCTAAAAACAGGTGTTTATTTGATAGATAAAATATTTTTTCTCTATATATTTATATACAATAATAATGGAGGTATAAGTATGATAAAATTAAGTACATATTTTAAAGAGGATATTCTTTTAAAAGGTTATGACATTTATTTAGATGGAGGTGTTGAGAAATTAGAAAAACAGGAGAATCATCTTATAGCAAAAATAAATCAATCGATTTATATTGTTGATATGAATAACATAGAAAATATTGAACATAACGCTTTCTATGCTGCAATATTAATTGCATATATACATGGGGATTATCAAAGCAATATACTTGAGGATATTGTTTATAAAGCTAAAGAAGAAAAAGTAAAAAGATTTATGATAGAGCTATTAACAACAGACTATTCATTATTAATAAAATTTAAAGGATATATTTATGAACATTTGAGTGATCAAGAAATGAAGTATTATGTAGATAAAGCTGAAAGGATTATAAATAAATATATATCTGAAGAAGGGGATGTGGATTATG
>CATOPA010000188.1 GCA_951801965.1 uncultured Erysipelotrichaceae bacterium
CAATTGAAAAAACTCATCGTCAAAAAAATAATGAGCCTAAAGATGTAGATAAAAAAGAGGAAACCCTAATTATGGAAGTTTCTATTCCTAAAGTTATTGTTTCTATGAAGATTAATGATATTTTATCAGATGCAAAGATGCGTTTAAAAAGAGAACTAAGTATGAATTTATTATTAGATCTTTTGTTTTCAAAAAGTTCTTCTTTGTATGAGGAATGGATGAAATTAGGTTTTATAAATGATAGTTTTAGTGCTAATTTTACTCAAGAAAGAGATTATTCTTTTTTACAGATTGGAGGAGACACAACTCAGCCAAATGTTTTAAAAGAACATATTCTTGAACTCATTGATAATATGAAAGATTATCAGATTAATAAGTCTGATTTTGAAAGAATTAAGAAAAAAAATATAGGAATGATGATCAGTTTATTTAATAGTCCTGAGAGTATTGCTAATCTTTTTAGCAGATATTATTTTGAGGGAATTATGATTTTTGATCTTATTGATTGTCTTTTCGAATTAACATTAGAAGATTTAGAAGATTTAAAGATCCTATTTGATAACAAATATACAAGTACTTTTATTGTTACTTCAAAATAGGTTTACAAGTTTATATTTTATGGTATAATGTGAATGCCTAAGAGATATATGTATTTCCTACACGATAGATAAGGGAATCTGATTGTTGGTCGATGGTGTTGAAAGCCTATCACTAGAATAGGAATCCTAAAATCGAACACAAGATACCCACCTGTATAAACCAGGGATAATATCTAAAAACTCTTAGGCTTATTTTTTGGAGGAATTATGGCAAAAATAAGCGAAAAATTGATTAAAGAGATTAATGAATTAGCACATAAGAGTAAAACTATTGGTTTAACTGATGAAGAAAAGCAAAGACAACAAGTTTTAAGACAAGAGTATTTAAAGGCTTTTAGAGCTGGTTTTAAACAGCAACTTCAAAATATTAAGGTTGTTGATGAAAAAGGTCGAGATGTTACACCTGAAAAAATAAAAAAAGCTCGAAAATACAATTAAATTTAAAATTTGGTATTTTCTAATAGGCATATTTCGTGTATAATACGTTTGTATTTGAGGAGGAAAAGAAAAAACATGAGTCAATCAGATTTATCAATCGCAACAATTAGATCTTTGGGCATTGACATGATTAATAAAGCTCATTCTGGTCATCCAGGTATGGTTTTGGGATCTGCCCCAGCTTTATATACTTTATTTACAAAGGAAATGAAAATATATCCACAGGTCTCTGACTGGTTTAATAGAGATCGTTTTGTTTTAGCTAGTGGTCATGCATCTTCTTTGTTATATAGTTTATTACATTTGTCTGGTTTTCAATTATCAATGGATGATTTAAAGCAGTTTAGACAATGGGAAAGTCATACTCCTGGACATCCTGAAATTGAAATGACTGATGGAGTTGATGCATCAAGTGGACCTTTAGGACAAGGTATTCCAACGGCTGTTGGAATGGCAATGGCTGAGCGTTATTTGGCTAGCAGATACAATAAAGATGATTTTGAAATTGTTGATCATTATACATATGCACTATGTGGTGATGGTGATATGCAAGAAGGTGTTACTTATGAGGCTGCTTCATTGGCAGGACATCTTTCTTTAGGAAAGTTAGTTGTTTTATATGATTCTAATCATGTCACATTAGATGGACCATTAGATTATTCATTTAGTGAAGATGTGAAAAAAAGATTTGAAGCTATGAACTGGCAAGTACTTACTGTAAGTGATGGTAATGATACTGCATCTATATTTAAAGCTATTAAAAAAGGAAAAAAAGAAGAATTTAAACCAACTTTAATTATTGTTGATACAGTTATAGGATATGGATCTGTTCATCAAGGAACAAGTAAAGTTCATGGTGCTCCTTTAGGACAAGAGGATGGTAAAAATGCTAAACTTTCTTATGGATTTGATCATGATGAATTTCATGTACCAGAAGAAGTTTATGAAGATTTTAGAAAAAATGTTTTCTTAAGAGGAAAAAGAGCATTCAA
>CATOPA010000189.1 GCA_951801965.1 uncultured Erysipelotrichaceae bacterium
CTTCATTGCTTCTAAGTCATATAATGCTCTTCCTAAACATTCACGAGGAAGAATTAACTCATACTGATAATAAGGTTCCAATAAAATAGATTGAGCATACTTTAAACCCTGACGAACCGCACGATATGTTGCTTGTCTAAAATCGCCACCCTCTGTATGCTTTTGATGAGCCTTTCCAGCTATTAGTGTTATTTTCATATCAGTTATTGGTGCACCAATCAAAACACCGATATGTTCTTTTTCTTTTAAATGTGTTAGAATAAGATTCTGCCAATGTTCATCTAAAACATCTCTTGAACAACGATTTTCAAAGACTAAACCACTTCCTTGCTGTAATGGTTCTAATAAAATATGAACTTCTGCATAGTGTCTTAAAGGTTCAAAGTGTCCAACACCTTCAACATTATCCAAAATTGTTTCTTTATATAATATCTCTCCTTGATCAAATTCTACATCAATCTGAAATCTTTCTTTAATAATATTTTTTAAAATTTCTGTTTGAATTTCACCCATAAGCTGTATTCTTATTTCATTCAATTGATGATGATAAGTTACATGTAATGATGGATCTTCTTCTGATAATTGTTGAAGATTTTTAAACATTTTATGAGCATCACAATGTTCAGGCAAAACAACACGATAATGAATATAAGAAGATAATACAAGTTCACTTTGTTTTTTCTCTATTCCCAATCCTTCTCCTAATTGAATCTTTTTTAAACCTGTCAAAACACATACCTCTCCAGCATCCACCTTAGAAACAGTATCAAATTTACTTCCAGAATAAATACGGATTTGGTCTATTTTTTCATCACCAATCTTATCCTTAACTTTTAAAGAACCACCTGTCATTCTTATATGCACTAATTTTTGCTGATGATGATCATGCGTTATCTTATAAACAATAGCTCCAAATTGTTCATGATAATCTCTTTCCAAACAATACTCACTTATCTTATTCATAAAATTCTCTAAACCATCTAAATGAAGTGCAGATCCAAAAAACACAGGAAAAATATGTCTTTTGAATATAAAAGAGGATAATGTTTTACAAGATAACTCTTGATTTTTTAAATATTCATCTAAAGCTTCATCATTAATCAAAGCAATTGTTTCATACAATTCTTGATTCATATCTTGAAAAGAAAGACATTTTTCATCAAGCTTTTGTTTTATATCAAACATTAATTCTTCTTGACTCAATGAAGTTATATCCATCTTATTTATAAAAAGAAATGATGGAATACGATAATGACTCAAAAGTTTCCATATTGTTTCCGTATGTGTTTGAACACCATCCAATCCACTCACAACAACAATAGCATAATCTAAAACTTGTAAAGCTCTCTCCATTTCAATCGAAAAGTCAACATGTCCTGGAGTGTCAATAAAAATGATTTCTATATCTTTCCATATTAGTCGTGCCTGTTTAGAATATATTGTTATTCCTCTATCTCTTTCTTGGTTATGAAAGTCTAAAAAAGTATTACCATGATCTACTCTTCCATGTTTTTTAATTTGACCAGATAAATATAACATTCCTTCAGATAATGTTGTTTTTCCAGCATCAACATGTGCCAATATCCCAATAACAATTCTTTTCATTTCCATTCACCACCAATCATTGTCTTACTATTCTATCATAGATTTTTTCATAATAAAAGTTCATCATAAAATAAAAGAGACTATAATAAAACATTATTATGCCTCTTTTCAATTCCACTATTAAACTAACAAGATAAGACTTCTATAATGTCTTCTTCATTTTCTACATCAAAAATATGAATCGTTAATTCATTTAACTGTTTCTCTGTGCTTTTCTGTATCTTGCGTTCTATCTCTGGTGTTAATCCTCCTAATTTTTGCTTAAGCTGTTGAACTAAAGTATTGACTAAAGTTTTCATTTTGCCCTCAGCTAAACCTTCTAATCTTCCTTTGTTTCTAATATTGTCCATGATTTCACACATCTCTCTTCTTCCCTCCTGATTCTC
>CATOPA010000190.1 GCA_951801965.1 uncultured Erysipelotrichaceae bacterium
GAGCCACAATACTTAGTTGATAAAATGTATAATGAAACTATAGATTCATTACAAAGAGTACATCAAAGTATTGATATTCATAAACTAGATAGAATATGTCAAAAGATTTATGAAGCGAAGAAGGTTCATATGATAGGATATCAATTTAATAAGGTGATTTCTAATGATTTTCAAATGAAAATGTTAAAAGTAGGAAAATTTGTTTATGCTTTCGTAGAACGTGGTGATGAAATACAACGTTTGGATTTAATTGATAAAGACAGTCTTGTTATTATTTTAACCGTTCGTGCAAGACAGCAGTTTATTGATCCGCTGCTCAAAAAGATTCATGAACATCACCCTCATATTTTGCTGATAACAATGAATAAAGAATATCAGAATGATTTGATAGATGATATCTATTATATTGATGGAACAGAAAGTCAATATAGTGCATCTTCACTTCAAGGAACAATGAATATTTTAAGTGTATTAAATTTAATTTATGTAAGATATGGTTTATTATATAGAAGGTAGGGAAGAAAATGTATAGTTTTTTAAATGATTATAGTGAAGGGGCTCATCCAAAAGTTTTAAAAGCCCTTATTGAAACGAATGATGAACAAAGTGTTGGTTATGGAATGGATGATTATTGTCAGAAGGCAAAAGCAGTGATTCAAGAAAGAATAAATAATCAAAATGCTGATGTCCATTTTCTTGTTGGAGGAACTCAAGTCAATTTAACTTTTATTTCATATGTTTTAAAAGATTATCAAGCTGTTATAGCCACAGATGAAGGACATATTCATGTTCATGAAGCAGGATCAATAGAAGGAACAGGTCACAAGGTTCTTGTTGCTCCCCATCACTTTGGGAAACTGACTGTAGAAAATATTGAAAAAATAGTAAAGAGTCATACAGATGAACATATGGTTCAACCAAAAATGGTATATATTTCTCAAACAACAGAATTAGGAACATATTATACAAAGGATGAGTTAGAAAAAATATATGCTTATACAAAGAAGAATGGCTTATATCTTTTTATGGATGGAGCAAGATTAGGAAGTGCTCTTGTACAAAATGATGCTCCAAGTTTAGTAGATATTGCTAAAAATACGGATGCGTTTTATATTGGTGGAACAAAAATGGGAGCTTTATTTGGAGAAGCTTTAGTTATTGTAAATCCTTTGCTTCAATCAGATTTTCGTTATCAAATGAAACAAAAGGGATCTATTTTAGCGAAAGGAAGATTGTTAGGAGTACAATTCTATACTTTGCTTAAAAATCGCCTTTATGAAGAAATTGGTGAATATGAAAATCAATTAGCAATATCGATTAGAAAGGCTTTTGAAGAGAAGAATTTTAATGTTTTCTGTCCTTCATCAACAAATCAAGTTTTTGTTGATATTTCAAAAGAAGCACTCAATGAAATAGAAAAAGAATTTATGGTGACACATATCAAAGAGATAAAAGATAATGTCATAAGGATACGTATTGTCACATCATGGGCAACTTCACAAGAACAGGTGAGAAAACTGGTTCATTTAATTCATCAATTATAGTATATTTTAACTGTACAACAGTAAAAAATTGTATTATAATAACAACAGGGTTTTATCCCTATAAATTACATAGAAATGGAGACTAATAATATGAAAAAAACTGAATTAGTAGAAAAAGTAGCAACTCGTGCTGGTTTAACAAAATCTCAAGCAGATGAAGCAGTAAAGGCATTTGTTGAAACAATTACAGAAGCTTTAAAAGCTGGAGATAAAATTGCATTAAAAGGATTTGGAACTTTTGAAGTAAGAGAAAGAAACGAAAGAACTGCTCGTAATCCAAGAACTGGTGAAACTATGGTTGTGCCAGCTAGCAAAGTTCCAGCATTCAAAGCAAGCTCTGCTTTAAAGAAAGAAGTTAATGAATAATAAAAAGTGCTAAGGCACTTTTTTTTCATATCAAAAAAAGCGTGATTATTTCAATGAATTCATGTAAACTATATATAAG
>CATOPA010000191.1 GCA_951801965.1 uncultured Erysipelotrichaceae bacterium
GTAAATATTGTTCCAATGGCATTCCTTGTTGTGCTAGTTCCATTGAAATATGTTGGATATGTTGCTGCATTGCTGCTTCTATATCATTGTCGTCAACTTCAACTTCACTGCTTTCAATGATTTTCGCAAAAAGTACATTTTCAACTTCCATTTGATACTCTTGATTATATTGTGTTTGAAGATGAGCTTTCATTTGTTCTTCTAAATCAGCGACAGTTGACATATTTGGATCATTTAATGACTTTACAAACTCATCATTTAACTCTGATTCTTTTTTTGCTTCAATTTTATGAACTGTTACTTTAAAAATAACATCAGCTCCTGCTAAATCTGGCATTCCATAGTTTTCAGGAAAAGTTAGATTTAACTCTCTTGTTTCACCTTTTGTCATTCCAACCATTTGTTCCTCAAAACCTGGAATAAATTGTCCCGATCCGATTTCTAATTGATAGCCTTGGGCTGTTCCTCCTTCAAAAGCCACACCATCTTTTAAACCAACAAAATCAATAGTTGTCAAATCTCCTTGTGCAACTTCGCCTTCTTTTTCTATAAACTGAGGGCGATTAGCAACCAAGGAATTTATTTGTTGATCAATTTCTTCTTGTGTAACTTCTTTTTTTGAAACAATAACCTCTACATCTTTATATTGTCCTAATTGTTTAACTTGACTCATATTTTTTCCTCTCTTTTCTTATGTTGACTCATTTTAACATATATACTATTCATTAATCAACATAAAAACAATGAAAAGAAAAAAGATTGCCATTCTTTTTCTTTTAGTCTATTCACTTTTTTCTTTTACATATTTTGTTAATATATGATTAATTAAATCTTCATTATAACGTGTTCTTTTAAATAAATGTATAAATTGTTCTATTGATTGTTCTGATTTTAAACTAGATCTTCTTAATATACTCGCAACTTCTAATTCTTTTTGACTTAGTAATAAATCTTCACGTCTTGTTCCTGATTTAGATATATCTATAGCTGGGAAAATACGTTTTTCTTGTAAACGTCTACTCAAAACAAGTTCCATATTTCCAGTTCCTTTAAATTCTTCAAAAACAACATCGTCCATTTTACTTCCAGTTTCAACCAAAGCTGTTGCAAGAATTGTCAAACTGCCACTTTCTCTTGTATTTCTTGCAGCTCCAAAAAAACGTTTTGGCATATAAAGTGAAGTTGGATCTAGTCCCCCAGACAAAGTTCTTCCAGATGGTGTCACTGTTAAATTATATGCACGTGCTAATCTTGTAATACTATCTAACAAAATCATTACATCTTGCCCACACTCTGTTAATCGCTTTGCTCTTTCAATAACCATTTCAGCAACCTTCTTATGCCTTTCAGGTTGTTCATCAAATGTAGAAAAAATAACCTCCACATTTTTCCCTTCAATCGCCTCTTTAATATCAGTCACTTCTTCTGGTCGTTCATCAATTAATAAAATAATCATATGCATTTCGGGATTACTTTTTTGAACTGATAAAGCAATGTCTTTCAATAATGTTGTTTTTCCAACCTTTGGTGGAGAAACAATAATTCCTCTTTGTCCTTTTCCTATAGGAGATATTAAATCAATAATTCTCATTGATATACTTGCATTTTCAACACTTCCTAATCTAATCCTTTCATTAGGAAATATAGGTGTAAGATTCTCGAATTGTTTTCTATTACGAGAAACATTTGGATCCATATTGTTAATAGCTGTTGTATACATAAAAGCTCTAAATCTTTCGCTTTCTTTAGGCTCTCTAACAAACCCTGTCAATACATCTCCAGTCTTTAAATTGAAACGTCGAATTTGTGTTTGAGAAACATAAACATCTTGGCTACCAGATAAATAATTGTCACTCCTAATGAATCCAAATCCATCTGGCATAACTTCCAAAATACCTGTTACCTGCACACCATTATTTACTGATTCTTCAATCTCTTCATTCATCTCATTTCTTTCTCTTTTATCCATTTTCTATCCTCTTCTC
>CATOPA010000192.1 GCA_951801965.1 uncultured Erysipelotrichaceae bacterium
CATATCAATAGAATTTTGCCAAAAATTTTCATCTTCCAAATCAATACCTACACTTTTTCCTACATCAATCAAATCCATCTTTCCTGTTAAAGATAAAAAGCGTTCATAAGTCAAATAAAAATTCTTTTCATCTTTTTGATATAGTCCATAAAGTCCCTTTGCCAATAAAAGTCCAAACGCATAAGGAAAATTATAAAACGCATAGTCTACCTCATAATAATGTGGCTTCCATGTCCACATATATGGATGTAAATACTGATGATCTAATCCATTTCCATAAGCTTCTTTTTGAGCTTCTAACATAAGTTCTTTGATTTCATGAACGCTCAGTGGTCCATCTTTTCTCTTTTCAATAAAGCGACTTTCAAATAAAAATCTTGAATAAATATCAACAATGACTTGTGCACAATCAGTCAATTCATTTTCTAAAATCATGATTTTTTGATGCTCAGTCGCTCCTTTTAACGCCGCTTTTTTCACAATCGTTTCACAAAAAGTAGAAGCAGTTTCAGCAATAGGCATAGGATATTGAGCATTCAATGCTGTTTGCTGATTTAAACAATGTCCATGAAACCCATGACCAAGTTCATGTGCCATTGTCACAACATCTCCAAATTCATTTCCATAATTTAATAGAAATCGACTTTCTTTAATACAATGAAGATTACTACAAAATGCCCCTGTAACCTTTCCTTCTCTTGGATAGACATCTATCCAGTGCTGGTCAATAGCCTTTCTTGCATAATCACCTAAATTCTTAGAAAAAGATGAAAACTGTTCAACAACAAATTCGCATCCCTTACTATAAGGATATGAATGATCTGTCTTGATTAAGGGTGCATATAATTCATACCATGGTAGTCCATTTGCATAACCAAGATATTTTGCTTTTAAGCGATGAAACTTTTCAAACATTGATAAAGATTTTTGCATTGTTGAAAGCAAAACATCTAATGTTTTTTGAGACATTCTTGAATCAACCAGTGTTCTTTGTAAAACAGAATCATATCCCTTCATTTGAGCAATTGTTATAGCTTCACCTTTAATAGCATTTAATGCACTTGCAACACCTAATTCAATATCTTTATAAGCTTCTATCTCTGCTTCATAAGCTTTCTTTCTTATTTCTTTATCCTGAGAATAAGCCATATTTAAAACTTCTGTCAATGGATAGCTTTGATGATCTATATCAATCATAAGCGAAGAAATCAACTGATCTTTATACTGCAGCCATGCTGACGATCCTGTCCTTTTCATATTCGCTAACACCATTTCACTTTTTTCATCTAACAAATACTGACTTTGTTTTTTGATTTCCTGTAAGATAAAAAGATGTTCTTTAATATCTTTATCATCAATATTTTCAAAAGAAAACTTCGCAACCCACTTTTGAATAAGAGCCAGACTATCAGCAAAAGAGGCAATTATCCCTTCTAATAAAGAAAAATATTTTAAAGCTTCTTCATTATGCGTATCCACACTCATATGAAGGTTAACAAAAGAAAAAAGACGTTCTAAAAGATCTTCAGACTCATTTTCTTGTTTTAAATATGCTTTCAAATGCTCATATGTGCATTCTAAAAAAGGATATTTTTTCATATCTTCTAAAATATTTTTCAATTTCTCTATATCACATTGAAAATTCTGATCATCAAAAGAAGCATACAACTCATTTAAACTCCATCTCTCTTCCATTTTATTCACCTCTTTTTATTT
>CATOPA010000193.1 GCA_951801965.1 uncultured Erysipelotrichaceae bacterium
AATAAATGGAAAAAAGTGATGCGAGAATATAAAAATCAATATCCTGATCTTTATTCAGAACTAAATAATTGTGTAAAGGGAGAATATTCATTTGATTATGAACAAATCATGGGACAAATGAAAGAAGGATTAAGTGAAGCAACACGTGTAACAAGTGAAAGGCTTATTAATGAAATTGCACTTCAAAATCCAACATTTTTATCTGGAACAGCTGATTTAGCTTCATCAACAAAGACTGAAATAAAAAATGGTGGACGTTTTAGTTGTGAAAATTACAGTGGAAGAAATTTGTATTTTGGAATAAGAGAATTTGCTATGGTTTCAATTATGAATGGTATGACATTACATAAAGGAATAAAAGTTGCTGCTGGAGGATTTTTGGTGTTTAGTGATTATTTTAAAGCAGCATTGAGAATGGCTGGATTAATGAATTTACCAATTATTTTACCACTTTCTCATGATTCAATTGCAGTAGGTGAAGATGGTCCAACACATCAGCCTGTTGAACAATTAGCAATGATGAGATCAATGATTAATGTTCAAGTGATAAGACCAGCAGATGCTTATGAGATGGCGGCAGCATGGAAAAAAGCTATAGAAACGAATGATAAACCAACCGCACTTATTCTTACAAGACAAAATGTGACTAACTTTACTCATGCTTCATATGAAGATGTATGTAAAGGAGCATATATTGTTTCTTCAGAACAAGAAAGATTGGATGGAATTATTATAGCAACAGGAAGTGAAGTTGAGTTGGCAGTTCAAGCACAAAAGGAATTGTTAAAGCAAGATAAAGATGTACGTGTTGTATCTATGCCATCAATGGATTTGTTTGATCAACAAAGTGATGAATATAAAAATGATATATTGCCTAAAAATATACGTAAACGTCTAGCTGTAGAAATGGCTACTGATTTTGGATGGCATAAATATGTGGGATTAGATGGTGGAGTTTTATCTGTAAACCAATATGGAAAAAGTGCACCAGCTCATATTGTTATTGAAAATTATGGATTTACTGTTAAGAATGTTGTGGAAAAATTCTTATCATTATAAACTGCTTTATGAAGCAGTTTTTTTTATTGTGAGTCTATGTTATATTTTTCACAAAAAACTCTTTTCAAAAGCATAGTGTTTTTGTTATAATAAATCATATATAAAAAATGGGGTGAATATATGAAAAAATTGAATCAAAAATCTATAGATTATATTGAAGATGTGATTTATAGACATAAAGATGAAAAAGGTCCTATTAAGTTAATGCTTCATGAAATTCAAAATGAATTAGGATATATTCCTTTTGAAGCTATGGAAAAAATGTCTGAAACTTTAAATGAACCTATTTCAAAAATTTATGGTGTTGTAACTTTTTATTCTCAGTTTACGACTGAACCAAAAGGAAAGCATGTCATTAGTGTTTGCTTGGGAACAGCATGTTATGTCAATGGCTCACAAACTATTTTAGACTTGTTAGTTGAAATGACTGGTGCACCAGTCAATGGAACGAGTGAAGATGGTGTATTTTCAATTGATGCAACACGTTGTGTAGGTGCTTGTGGGTTAGCACCAGTAGTAAGTGTTGATGGAACTGTTTTTGGTTGTTCAAAACAATTAGAAGATTTAAAAATGTTGGTACTTAATTATAAAAAGGAGGAGTCAATGGCATGAAAATAAAAGATATCTTAGATGCTGTGGAT
>CATOPA010000194.1 GCA_951801965.1 uncultured Erysipelotrichaceae bacterium
ATTTTTTTCTCTTTTTTCTTTTTTATTTAGAAAAAAATAAAAAAAAATAATACAAAAAGTATTATTTTAAAGGTTCATCAAATAAATGAAATGACAATTGTTCATTCAAAATATCCTTAACTGGCTGAAAACTTTTTCTATGAATAGGTGTTACTCCATGAATTTTTAACGCTTCTTTATGCTGTTTGGTTGGATATCCTTTGTGTTTTGCAAAGCCATATTCTGGATATTGATAGTCATATTCTTTCATAATACGATCTCTTGTTACTTTAGCTAAAATACTCGCTGCTGCAATACTTATTGAAGCACTATCGCCTTTAATAATAGATTCATGTTCAATAACAGAACCTAAGGGCATTGCATCACTTAATGCAAAATCTGGTTGAATACTGATATGTTTAATAGCATCTATCATTCCTTTTTTACTTGCCTGATAAACATTAAGCTTATCAACAGTTTCAACATCAATAATTTCAATTTGATAAGCTAATGCATCCTGAATAATAATATCAAAAAGTTCTTCACGCTTTTTTTCAGACAATTTCTTTGAATCATTAATATCTTCACGATAGTATCCTTTTTTGAAAATAACAGCTCCCACAACCAAAGGTCCAGCCATTGGACCTCTACCAGCTTCATCAAGTCCAACAACACATGTCTTTCCATGCTGATAAGCTTCATTTTCATACCTTAATCTTTCACACATGATATATCCTCCCATGTCACTTTTCCAATACTTCCATCATAAATTTCATGGAACAAAAGTTCAATGACACGATCATAATCTGTCTCTCCTTTTAATGGTTTGATTTTTCTTATGTGAGCAATATGATCAAAAGTTTTCAATATCCAATCATCATCTTGTACATCAATATCTAACTGATATCTTGACATAAGATTTTGAGGATAATTATTTTGTAAATATTGCATTGTATAGATAAACAAATCATCTAATGGAAGAATATCTTGTTTAATAGACCCTAATAATGCAATATTTCTAGCAATATGTTCATCCTCAAACTTCGGCCATAATACACCTGGTGTATCAAACAATTCAAAATCTTTATCTACTCTAATAATCTGTTGCGCCTTTGTTACACCTGGCTTATTACCAGTTACAGTTGCCTTTCTATTAGCTAACTTATTAATAAATGTTGACTTCCCAACATTAGGAATTCCTAAAACCATAGCACGTATTGCTCTTGGTCTTAATCCCCTAGCCTGTTCTTTTTCCATTTTTGGTTTCAAAACTGTCTTACATTTTTCAATAATTTTCTGATACTCGTTAAAATTTTTTAAATTAACGCTCATTGCCTGATAACCTATAGATTCATAATAAGAAACCCATTGTTCTGTTCTCATATCATCAGCCATATCTTTCTTTGTTAAAACAATAAGTCTTGGCTTATTTTGAACCATTTCATTTAACATGGGATTTTTTGAAGAATAAGGTGCTCTTGCATCAACCAATTCAATCACAATATCAATCCATTTCATACGTTCATTTATTTCTCTTTTTGCATTAGCAAGTTCTTCAGAATAATCTGGAACTTCATAATCCATTTTCTTAGGAAATTTTATCCATTTATCTTCTAAAACAGAATAAATACCATTTGTTGCGTTCATTGATTTCATGTC
>CATOPA010000195.1 GCA_951801965.1 uncultured Erysipelotrichaceae bacterium
CATATAAGATGTCTGCTGTTGCTACTGCCCCAACTGACGCAAAGTTCGTAGGTATTGTTGAAACTATTGAGGAAACTGGCTTCCCTTATTTTGGAAGTTCCAAAGGAGTACAGACTTCTGATATGGGTTATGTACTTGATACCAGAATCGTAAAAGTAAAGATTCGTGTAATCCAGAATGACTAATGAAAGGTAGGAAAATGTAATATGTATAGTAAAGAAGAGTTATTGCAGATGAGCACTCTTATTAGAGATGCTGCTACAAATAGAGTTGCTATGTTTTCAAATGAAAAAGCTGCTAAAAACGCAGATGAAGCAATTAGAAAATTTCATAACGAAATTTTAGGTGGTGAATTAGATTGGCAGTCTTGGAGAAATAACAAGAATGCCATTTTTACTATCTGGGAAAATGTTCTAAAACCAGAACTTCCTGAAGCATGGAAGACATCACCTTTCTACAAGAAAATGTGTGAAGTGAAAAATGGTGCCATCGGTGATAAAAACGCATTTGCTGTTAGAGATAAATCATATCTTGCTGCTTCAAAATTTTCTGGTGGTACATGGGATGTTGAGTATCAGAAAGTTGGTCGTGCTAAAGACATTGCAATTGATACAGAATGGTCTTATGTAGCATGTTATGAGGAATTAGATAGATTTCTTAAAGGATATACTACAATTGTTGAAATGTTAAATGAAGTACGTGAAGGGTTTGCAGTTGATATGGATAACCGTATTGCTACAGTATTCAATGGTTTGGGTGCTTATCTCCCTTCTAAATTTGTACAGCAGGGAACTTATGATAAGGATACTCTAATTGATATGATTAGACGAGTTCGTACTGCTAACAGAAAGAATACTATCGTTGCTGGTTCTCAGAGAGCAGTTAGTAAAATTGCCGAAGGCACTAATGCAAACTGGATTTCTAATGCTGCAAAAGATGAATTGGCTACTAGCGGAGTAGTTGTAAAGAACACCGGAATTGGATGTGATGCAATTATTATTCCAGATTCTTTTGTTCCTTTTACATATGAATTTGCTGGTGCCGATGATACACTTTATGTATTGCCTGATGAACAGATTATTAAAATCTTTTACGAAGGTGATGTACGTTCTAAAGAAGCTCATGAGGATGAAGAGCATGATCAGACAATTAGAATTCAATTCCAGCACAAAGTTGGCGTTGAGCTTATAACTTCTGATTTGTTCGGAAAATATACAATTGCCTAAATATATATTTTTTGAAGTGGTGGTTCAATGCTACCACTTCTTTTATTAAGGAAATCAAATATGGGAAATGGTAAATATTTTTATTGTTATTCTTATAAATTAATGCATTTCTTGAAATCTTATGGTTTCTGGTATTTGTCAAAAGGAATAAATAGAAAAAGTAAGTCTACTTACTACCTATTTGAGAAGTCTAATGACTTAGATAATGCAATTGTTATATGGAATACAATAAAATTCAAGTTAAAGGAGAACCAAAAATGAATTATAAAGAACTTTCTTTAGATGAGTTAAAGAAAATTGCAAAAGAACGAGGAATTTCCATCGGGAATAGTGGTCAGGAAAAGATTATAGAAAAACTTGAAAAATAT
>CATOPA010000196.1 GCA_951801965.1 uncultured Erysipelotrichaceae bacterium
TTTGTTGATATTGAAGAAGAAACATTTAAGAAATTAAAAAACTGTATGGATAAGGGAATAGAGTTGATTATTGCAACAGGAAGAGATATCAATATGGTAAAAGATTTTATAGGAAAGTATGATTTGCATTGTGATCTTATTTTGAATAATGGAACACAATTTATGAATAAAGAAAGAACTATTAATGAAATTCATCCTATGAAAGAGGATGCGTTTATAAAAATTGCTCATATTCTTTTTGATTATGGATATTTGCTTGCAATACATACAGATCAAGGAAAATATTCTTTGGTTGATAAGGAGGAATTTTGGAAATATCATGTTGATATACTGACAAAAAGCTTAGGTGATATTGAAAAATTACCAAAAAAGACTTTTACTACAAGAGATTATTTAAGAGATCTTCATTATGTGAAAACACCTGAAGAAATCGTTTTACAAGGTGTCAATGTTTTAAAGATAGATGCGCGTCATCTTGATGCTTATTCTATTCGAGGTGTCAAAGAAAGTTTGAATATAGAAGGGTTAGAGTTTTCATCATCATTTGAAGATAATATAGAGATTACAAGTGATGAATATAATAAAGGAATTATGTTAGAAAAGCTCATCAAAAGTAAAGGATATACTTATGATGAAGTGGCTGTATTTGGTGATGGTGTCAATGATGTAAGAATGTTAGAAAAGTTTCACTATTCTTTCGCTCCTGAAAATGCTGGTGAGGCAGCAAAAAAAACAGCAACTTATCAAATGCAAAAAAGCAATGAGACAGGTGCTGTAGGTGAAGGTATTGAATTGTTGGAAAGAAATCATTTGATATAGGGAATGTGAGATATTTCCTCATGAATGATTTCTTTTGATGCAATCAAAGAAAGAAGTTTTGTTGCTTTATATTCTATATCTAAAGCAGGGTGTTTGTGTTTAGAGAAATTTGTTAAAAGAGTGTAAGGACACTCTTTTTTGATTTGATGAAGGTATTCTTTGCCATGAGAATTCATTGCAAGAATCCTTACATAATCAAGTTCTAATGTTTTTTGGATATCTTCTTTTGTATTTTTCATTAAAATATGTATAAGCATTCTTTGAATACGTGGTCTTGTATATCTTTTTGAAAGAAGTGATTGTATGAATTCTTCCATAGAATGACAATGAATGATTTGTTTAATAAGTTTGTTTTCTAATCCTTCTTCTACAAGATGATATTTTCTAAGATCATCAGAAGTAGAAGTTAAAATTTGATATTTTAAAAATGGAAAAAAATCATCAAGCAGATATATATCTTTTTGATAGTAATCATTATGAGGCAGACAAGTAGAAATATCTTCTTTTTGAGTGATTGCCTTTCTAATCGCAGAGGCACTTGCGATAGGATGAAGCTTTTTACCATGATAATCATTTGTTCTTTTGATACAATGAGGTTGAATAGGATAATGGTGAAAATAAATTTCTTTGACATAACTTAGTCCTAAAAGATCATTAGGTGTTTTGACCTCTTTTTGAAAAAGAGATTTTAATGCTTGATTGCAGGCATCAGGATATCGGAAACCTTGATTCATAGCTTCTTTAATAAGTGACTGGTATTGAAGAT
>CATOPA010000197.1 GCA_951801965.1 uncultured Erysipelotrichaceae bacterium
TTTTTGATCCGTTGATTGAAAATCAATCATTTCAAAATGATATAGTCCAATTAAAGAAAAAAGAACTCAAAGAAAGATTACAAGTCAATAGAGATGATAAGTTTTCTTATTCATTAGATAAGCTTTTTGAATATATGGGAGAAAAAGATACACTAGGTATTTCTAGTACAGGTTATGAAGATGAAATTGATTCTTTTTCTGCACATGATATTTATAAATATTTTTTAGATGTTGTAGAAAATGATAATAAACATATCTATGTTGTGGGGGATATAGATGAAAGTATAGTTCCTATTTTTGAAAAAAATCTTGAATTTCCTATACACCAAAACACATTTGAATCATCATATCTTTTTTGTTCAAATAGAAATGATGTTTTGGAAATTATCGAAAAACAAGATGTTTCCCAATCAAAATTAAATTTGGGATATACAATTCCTTGTGATTTTAAATCATCTTCACATTATGCAATGACAGTGTTTAATGCTCTATTTGGTGGCTTTTCCCAATCTTGTCTATTTCAAGTTGTAAGAGAAAAAAATAGCCTATGTTATTATATTTCTTCTAGTTATGATGCATTTAATGGAATTATGATTGTGAATGCTGGTATAGAAGCAAATGATTATTCTAAAACTATTCAATTAATACAAAGTGAATTATGCAAAATTGCTAATGGAGAGATAAGTGATGAACAAATTATTTTAGCAAAGAATATGCTTAAAAATGCTTTAAAGAAAACAGATGATGAAGCTTCTGGGATAATAGCTTTGGCTTATAATCGTGATATTGTAGAAAAAAGAGAAACGAATGAAGAATATATTGAAAAATTATTAAATGTCACTCGTGAAGAAATTGTTCAGATTGCATCAAAGATAAAATTAGATACAATTTTCTTTTTGACAGGAAAGGATTTTCATGAAAAAAATTAGATATGAAACATTAAAAGAAGAGTTGTATTTTGAAGAGCTGGAAAATGGATTAAAGGTTTATCTTTTACCAAAACCTGGTTTTTCAAAAACATATGGTTTGTTTTCTACTGGATTTGGTTCTATAGATACAACTTTTATACCTATAGGAATGAATGAAATGATTCATGTTCCAGATGGTGTAGCTCATTTTTTAGAACATAAAATGTTTGAAATGGAAGATGGAGATGCAAGTCAAAAATTCGCTAAGCTTGGCGCAAACACAAATGCTTTTACGTCTTCTTCAAGAACAGCTTACTTATTTAGTGCAACTTCTCATGAGTATGAATGTATTGAATTATTATTAGATTTTGTACAAAGTATTTATTTAACAGATGAAAATGTTGAAAAGGAAAAGGGGATTATTAATCAAGAAATACGTATGTATGATGATGATCCTGATTGGAGATGCTATTTTGGAAGTATTCAAAATTTATATTGTCATCATCCTGTTAAAAAAGATATTGCTGGAACAGTTGAAACTGTTGCTCAAATTGATAAAGATATCCTTCTTCAATGCTATCAGACCTTTTATCATCCTAGCCAAATGATGCTTTTTGTTGTTGGTAATATTGATCCACAAAAAGCAATTGAATTAATAC